>NZ_JWSW01000012.1:0-31770 GCF_000828125.2 Rickettsia asembonensis
GCTGGAGTACCTTGAGAAGTTGCTGGTAGTTTGATTCTAGTTTTACTTATAATGTTTTTTCCATATTTCTTACCAAACGAATACCTATATCTTTCTAAATCAAGTATCGTTACAATAAACATTGCGTTATATTTGTTTAAATTTTTATTGTATCCAATTGTTAAAGTGGTTGAGCCAATAAAATCTATTGGTTGGTATAGTGCATACCCTACTGAACCTTGCCCATCTCCAATAAAAACTATTGCATTTCCTGTTGATGATAGCTCTTTAACAAACTTAACTCTATTGATTACTCCATTATCTTTTTTCTTTGCTCCAATATAAAATATATCATCTCCGTCGTTGAGTAATAAAGAAGCATTATTACATTTTGCTTTTTCTATTTTAGTAAATAAATTACTAATTTCAAAAGAAAGCCAATTTTTTGGATCTAATTCAATTTTTTTTTGATTGCAAGATTTTCTTGACGGTATTTTTATTTTTTCAATTACGTTGTTAACATAAGAAGGTATACACTTTGGATGTGGGACAAGAATATGATCGATCGTTTTATTTGCTTCTCTACCATGAGAAGTATAGCGAAATCTATTTTTTGTAATTATGTAGCAATAAAAAAGTTTAACTTCTATTGGCATATTTTCATCTATCGCAGTAAGAACTTTAACATTTTGTGCGGTATAAAAAGGTTCTTGTTGTAAAAATGCACTTAAAAGATATTCTCCACCAAGCGAGATTGTAATACATCCACTATTAAATGGGAGTATGTTATTAAACTTTAAAACTTTACATATTACCCCACAATTTTTAGAGGTTCTGCTGATAAAATTGATACCATTTGTATCTTTAGTTTTTTCTAGCTTATTTAAGTCAAACTGACTACCATATTTAATAGAAAAAATTTCATTTAAAGGAACTAATTTACTCATTTTTAGAATTTAAAAATTGAAATGCTAAATACTCTTTGATTGTTTTAATAAAATCATTTTCATTTAAACTAGAGTAATCTGTTTCCATATAAGCTTCTGCACACCACTCATCATCGGTTGAAACGGATTGCATTACACTAAGTGTAGGCTTTGATTCTTTATTGATATATAAATTTAACATTTGCTCTTTTTTTTCTTGCCAAAAGCCTTGGTCAATTCTTCCTTTATGTTTTTTTAATACATAACCATCATCTTTAAAATACCCCAAAAATGTCTTTTTATTATTTGAATGTGGGTTATGTGCTTTGAAAACCAATATGGATGTTATTACTCCAATTGGATAAAATAAATCATCAGGCATTGAAAGCACAGCTTCTAAAGTGTGTTTTTCAAGCAATCTCTTTTTAACTTCTAAAACCTCTTTTTTATTTGAGACGACTGTAGACATTTGGCAAGTTGCAATACAAATTCCATCTTTTAATAAGCATTCTAAAGTATTTTCTATAAATTCTAATTGTTTATCTGCATTTCCGTCTTGATAAGGCGGATTTAAAAAACCTTTACTAGGCTTATATTTTTTAATTATTTCCTTATTTTTTTCATCGAAACAATTGCCGTATAAAATATGACTTTTTCCATCTCCTCTCATCATCATATTTGAACAAGCATGAGAAAACATGTCAGGTCTTTTCTCAATTCCAATTAATTGACTAGATTTAATATATTTTTGTTTATCTGTATTATTCCCTGCTTTTTTAACCATATAGTTCATTGCAGAAACTAAAAAGCCTGCTGTTCCGCAGCAAGGATCAAAAACAACGTCGTCAATACTTAGTTCAGCTATATCACAAAAAAAATCTGTAATATGAGAAGGCGTTAGTACAAGACCAGTCTTCTTATTGTTTCCTGCGTATCTTATAAATTGAGTATAAAATTTACCTAATATGTCAAATTCACTTTCATTTATATGTGGTAAAATATCTTGATTAATCGATAAAATAAAATCTTTTAGTAATGTATTAATCTCATCTTTTTTAGTTTTTTTATTACAAATTAAATCAGAATTAAAATCGTTATTGTTACTAAATTTTGAATACTCTGATATTATAATTTCCCTTTTTTCTAAGTCTAAACCATTTTTTTTTAAAACACTTTCGCAAGCTGAAAGTAAAGCAGCAATCAATTCTTTGTTCGATGTATGAAATTTATAACTATTTAAAAAAGGATCGTGTTGTAATGCTACTAAAACAGCACTAATTAAAGTACATCTCTCAACTTCAGGAATCGAATAATTATGCAAAAATTCATTATATTTTATTGCTTTAGCAATTAATTCTTCTTCTTTAAAAGGTTTTGACTGTTCCTTAATAACACTTTCAATTTCTGCTGATTTTAAAAGTGTTTTATCTTGAATATTTTTATAAGTGTAGTGTTTTTTTAACCATAAGAAAGTAGAAATTTTTTTGTCTTTCTCATTCTCTCCGCTAATAGCAATTGCTGTGATATTAAAGTCTTTACTTAAATAAGAAGCATATAACAAAACACCATCAACTGCATAATCTTTGTATTTTGTTCTATCTTTACTTTCGTGGTAAATCGTAGTTGCTTTGCATTCTATAATAATTAAATTATCAGGGTTGTCTTTAAAAGAAATAATAAATTCAGGTTTACCAATTCCGTTTCCACTCTTTGAAGCATTTTGCAAGAGTTTATTTATTCTTGGATTCTGTGATTTTTGTTCTTCTATTAAAATATTTTGATCATCGTAATAACCTTTTTGTCTTAAAAGGTTTCTAACAATATTTTCGGTAATACGTTCATTTAACATAATTAACTATTTGTATATTTTAAATCAATCCCGTTTCTTTCTTAAAAAAGCCGGTATGTCATGAATATCAGACTCTTTATTATCTTGATCTAGAGTATTAACAACAATGTTTTTGCGCTCTAAAGTTTGATTATTTGAAGCACGCAGAGAACCCCATATTTTTCCTAAAAATGATGGTTTTGGTGAGTCATCTTCAGATTTGTTGAAAGTATTTGCATGTAGCCCTAGCTCTTTTTCATTTCCGATAAAATTTTGATTTATTGGAGAGTCGGTAATTTCAATATTTTCGGTACTATAGCTGTTAAAATCAGGAATTTCTTCTATTTGTGTAGGTTGTACTATAGCTTCATTATAAGTTTCTTCAGGAACTATATTGGTAGTTTCAGCTATTGCGGGTTTATATGTCGGTACTTTATCGGCATCAATACCGGTAGCAACAACCGATACTCGGATAATTCCTTTTAATTCCGGATTAAATGTTGAACCGAAAATAATATTAGCATCAAGGTTATCTACTTCTTCTCTAATTCTATTAGCAGCGTTGTCAACTTCAAATAAGGTCATGTCGGAACCGCCTGTAATATTGATTAATACACCTCTTGCACCGCGCATTGAGCTATGATCTAGCAGCGGATTTGAAATTGCAGATTCTGCCGCTTTAATAGCTCTATCTTCGCCGCTAGCTTCACCCGTACCCATCATTGCTTTACCCATTTCGCTCATTACTGCTTTAATGTCGGCAAAATCAAGATTAATAAGTCCCGGCATAATCATTAAATCCGTTACTCCTCTAACGCCTGCATGTAATACGTCATCTGCCATTTTGAAAGCATCGGCAAACGTCGTTTGTTCATTAGCAATACGGAATAGATTTTGGTTCGGTATTACAATTAAAGTATCAACGAATTGCTGTAATTCAATAAGTCCTTTATCGGCAGTTTTCATACGATGACCGCCTTCAAAATGGAAAGGTTTAGTTACTACCCCAACCGTAAGGATGCCTAGTTCTTTAGCAATGCGTGCAATAACCGGTGCAGAACCAGTACCTGTCCCGCCGCCCATACCTGCCGTAATAAATACCATATTGCTATTTTCTAGGTAACTATGAATTTCGCTTTCTGATTCTTGAGCAGCAAGTGCTCCAACCTCAGGAGAAGCTCCTGCCCCAAGACCTCTAGTCGTAGAAACACCGAGTTGTATTTTGTTAGTGCATAAAGAATGTTCAAGCGATTGTGCATCGGTATTAGCTACTACAAAATTAGCACCTTGCAGATTAGCACTAATCATATTATTTACTGCATTACTACCTGCGCCCCCAACGCCGAAAACTGTAATGGTCGGTTTTAATACTATATTTTCAGGAGCTTTTATATTTAAAACCATGATAATCTTTTATTTATATAATTATGTTTAAGTATAATAAAAGATTTAGAAATTTCCATAAACTTTTTATGAAAAATGTGGATTATTTTCTTTTATAGTGAATTAACTTGAATTAAGGATGATTTATAAGAAATATTTTATTTTTTTAAGGGCATAGCGAATACCGCTAATGCTAATCCATTTATAGTATACTTATAAATAAATAAAAAGTAGGTGGTATTGCCCGCGTGGATCAATTTCCCCTCTGTCATCCCGTGGCTTGACCACGGGATCCAGTTAAAAATACTAAAATTATTAGTATTTTTATTGTTTTTACGGACTCCGTGGTCAAGCGAACTATGTAACACAGTGGGTTTTACCGGTCCATGCAACAATGCCAAAGCAGGTAGACGAAATTTAATTTGAAAAATTAAAAGATGATATAGAAATTACCCATAATTGCACCATGCTATAGCTATAGAACAATCTAATATAAAAGTATTTATCATTTTCTACCTTCATCTCGAAGCTCTTTAATAGTATAAGGTGTTAATGTATTACCTTTGCTGAATTCTCTTATTTGCTCTACTATATTATCCATTTTAGGTTTTTGAGTTATAGATATAATTTTTGCAACCGGCGTATTATGCTTACAAATAGTAATTTGTTCGCCGTCTTGTACACGCTGTATTAGATCGGAAAAATGAGCTTTTGCTTCTAGTAGGTTAATTTGATTAGATAAATTTTATTTCACGTAGGTAATATAATAAATAGACTAATTTAATATTATCCATATTTATAAGATTTTGTACAGTGATATTAATAGATTAAACTAATATCTTTGTATCAAACTTAGGATTGACTAACCATTTTTTCAGGAACTACTATTTTATCAAACTCTTCTCCGGATAAAAGATTGAGTTTTTTAGCTGCTTCTTTTAAAGTTATTCCGTGCTTATGTGCTTCTTTAGCAATTTTTGCAGCATTATCATAGCCTATATGCGGATTAAGAGCCGTAACAAGCATTAGAGATTTATCACGTAAATCATTAATGTGTGCTATATTGGGTTCTAATCCTTTAACACAGTGAGTAACAAAGCTATTTACGCTATCGGATAACAGCTCTATAGATTGTAGGATATTGTATATTATTACAGGTTTAAATACGTTAAGTTCAAGATGTCCGTTTGAGCCGGCAATAGTAACCGTAACATGATTTCCCATCACCTGACTGCATACCATTGTTAAAGCTTCGACTTGGGTAGGGTTTACTTTACCTGGCATAATCGAAGAGCCGGGTTCATTCTCAGGTAAATGCAGCTCACCAAGACCGCATCTTGGACCGGAGCCGAGCAGTCTTATATCATTTGCTATTTTCATTAAGCTAACTGCTATAGTATTAAGAGTTCCTGAAAATTCTACTAGTGCGTCATGGGCAGCTAGACTTTCAAATTTATTAGGAGCCGTTTTAAAAGGTTGTTTAGTAAACTCTGCCACTTTCTCAACAAATTTTATATCAAAGCCTATTTTTGAGTTAATACCTGTGCCGACTGCCGTTCCACCTTGAGCAAGTAGATAAACTTTTTTTAGTGCATCTTCTATGCGTTCTAAAGCATACTCTATTTGTGTAATATATCCGGAGAATTCCTGTTTAAGAGTTAAAGGAGTTGCGTCCTGCAAGTGGGTACGTCCTATTTTTATGATTTTATCCCAATCTTTTGACTTGTCTTGCAAAGAGGTAAGTAAATTATTCAAAGCCGGTATAAGTTGCTGTTTAGTTGCAAGTATTGTTGCTATATGCATAGCGGTTGGAAAAGAGTCGTTGGATGATTGTCCTTTATTAACATGATCATTAGGATGTACAGGAGA
Source organism: Rickettsia asembonensis (assembly GCF_000828125.2). Classification (NCBI taxonomy): domain Bacteria; kingdom Pseudomonadati; phylum Pseudomonadota; class Alphaproteobacteria; order Rickettsiales; family Rickettsiaceae; genus Rickettsia; species Rickettsia asembonensis. The sequence continues at coordinate 5,986 of NZ_JWSW01000012.1, forward strand.
TTTGCTGCCTTTCTTGCTTGTTAATTCTTCGTTGGCAATTGAAGCAATAACCTCGTTCATATTCATGTTTGTTTGTGTACCTGAACCTGTTTGCCAAACTACTAAAGGAAAATTATTATCAAATTCACCTGCTAAGATTCTATCCGTGGCTTTATCGATACTTTTAGCTATTTTAGCTTCTAAATCACCAAACTCATAATTAACCTGTGCTGCACATTTTTTTAAAATAGCAAGAGCACGAATTAAAATTTTAGGCATTTTTTGTTTGCCTATTTTAAAATTTTCTAAAGATCTTTGAGTTTGAGCCCCCCAATAAAATTTTTCTTCTATCTGAATTTCTCCAAAAGAATCGCTTTCGGTTCTGTAATTTTTCATAAATTGTTAAATGTTATATAATTATCTATTTTTTTCATAAAATGATCACTTACTACATTCAAATCTAATTGCTGGGCTAATTTAGCAAAGCTATAATATAATTTGTCTGTTAAAGAAGCTTTTTTTAGATTCTTAGCAATAAATATTAATGTGCTTTCTATCATAAGATTACGATTAAAACTATAAAATTTTTGCCAATGTTCGTTATATTTAGGTTCAGAAGATTCTATATAATCGGAATATATAGGTTTAGTAATTACTGCTTTACCTTGATATATATCAAATATAGTATTATTAATTAATCTTTCATTCTTGAGGTTATTGATCACTTTATCAAAAAAATTATTTAATATAGCCGTTGTTATCTCTTCTTCTGTAAGTTCATTTATAAATATGTCTAATTGTTTTTCAAAACTCTCGATAATTTGTTCATTTGGTCCCCTTTTTATGACTTTTCTCTCAAATTAATTGATATAATAAAAGTTTATGACTTTAATTTTAGTAGACTAAATATTTATATCGAAGTAAATAAAAAACAATATTTGATTTATTAAAAATATTATTTATGTAATGAATGAAAAATTATAGAAGTGGCATTTGATACATTAAGACTTTCTACTCTCTTAGAAATAGGTATTTTGGCTAAATAATCACATGTTTCTTCAACTAATCTTCGCATGCCTTTATCTTCTGAGCCAAATACTAATGCCATTTTGTTGGAAATTAATTTATCGGTAAAGTAGTCATTTGCAGAACCTGTTAGACCTATAATCCAAAAGCCGTATTTTTTAAGATGATTCATATATGAGCGTAAGTTAGTAACTTTAATTATAGGTATTAATTCTAAAGTACCGCAAGCAGCTTTAGCAATGCTGCCGCTTTCATTTGGAGAATTATCTTGAGGTAATATTATAGCATTTATATCAAAAGCAGCGGCACTACGAATAATTGCTCCAATATTTTGTGTGTCTGTTATTTGATCAAGAATCGCAATTTTACATTTTGGGTTTTTTATATCTACGTCCTCTAGATTGTAAGAAAAAATTGGTCTAACTTTTGCAGCTATTCCTTGATGTGTTTGGTTTTCCAGTAAATTAGATAAAATATCGTTATTAACAATTTCATAAGATCTAGTATCTATTAATTTTTTGTTTGTATCAAAAATTTCCCTAGTGCATAAAATATTTTCAATTTGACGTTTTGGATTATTTAGAGCAGAAAATACAGGATGTTTCCCATACATATAATAACAATTTTTAGAATCAAGTTTTTTATTTTGCATCTTATTGAAAACCGTCAGTAATTTGTTCTTGACAGAAACTACTATTTATTATAGAAAGTTACAACTAAATAAATGTGCAAGCTGCTATTTGTTTATTTGATGATTCGGCAAGAAGTTTTATTAGGTCCTAATACTAATTATATATTGTATTTTACAGTGAATTAGTCTATTTAATACAGTAAAGTTCTTTAGGAGGGGTGGCCGAGTGGTCAATGGCAGCAGACTGTAAATCTGCCCGCGTAAGCGTTCGAAGGTTCGAATCCTTCTCCCTCCACCACTTAAATGGTTCAGGGAAGCGTATCATTTTATTTTAAAAGATTCATGTATATATGTTTAATTTTATTTAAAAATAAAACATAATTATGTATATTTATAAATCTGAATAAAATTGATATAGCATTGTTAACAAAATAGCTTTGAAATTATTTTATTAACAGTGCCACAATGCGGGTGTAGCTCAATGGTAGAGTTCCAGCCTTCCAAGCTGGCTGTGTGGGTTCGATTCCCATCACCCGCTCCAGAGATAGTGGTAACAAATAAATTTAGCAAAAAATGCACTTATAAAAAATTAACTTGTATTAAACCTAATTGTAGAGAGTAATAACATGGCAAAAGTAAAATTTGAACGAACTAAACCGCACGTTAATATAGGTACAATCGGTCACGTAGATCACGGTAAAACTTCCTTAACGGCAGCAATAACTATAGTACTTGCTAAGACAGGTGGAGCAAAAGCTACAGCGTATGATCAAATTGATGCTGCTCCTGAAGAAAAAGAAAGAGGTATAACTATTTCTACTGCACACGTAGAATATGAGACTAAAAATAGACACTATGCACACGTAGATTGTCCGGGACACGCTGACTATGTAAAGAACATGATAACCGGTGCTGCTCAGATGGACGGTGCAATATTAGTAGTTTCTGCTGCTGATGGTCCTATGCCGCAAACTAGAGAGCATATATTACTAGCAAAACAGGTGGGGGTACCTGCTATGGTAGTATTCTTAAATAAAGTAGATATGGTGGATGATCCTGATCTATTAGAACTAGTAGAGATGGAAGTAAGGGAATTATTATCAAAATACGGTTTCCCGGGTGATGAAATACCTATTATTAAAGGTTCTGCACTTCAAGCTTTAGAAGGAAAGCCTGAAGGTGAAAAAGCTATTAATGAGTTAATGGATGCAGTAGATAACTATATACCGCAGCCTGTAAGAGCTACGGATAAACCTTTCTTAATGCCGATAGAGGATGTATTCTCTATTTCAGGAAGAGGTACTGTTGTAACCGGTAGGGTAGAGTTAGGAATAATTAAGGTAGGTGAAGAAATTGAAATAGTCGGTCTAAAAGATACGCAAAAAACTACCTGTACCGGTGTAGAAATGTTCAGAAAATTACTTGATGAAGGACAAGCCGGAGATAATGTCGGTATATTACTACGTGGTACAAAAAGAGAAGAAGTTGAAAGAGGACAAGTTCTCGCAAAACCTGGTAGCATAAAACCGCATGATAAGTTTGAAGCTGAAGTATATGTGCTTAGTAAAGAAGAAGGTGGACGTCATACCCCATTTACTAATGACTATCGTCCGCAGTTCTATTTTAGAACAACAGACGTTACCGGTACAATAAAATTGCCTGCTGATAAGCAGATGGTTATGCCTGGAGATAATGCTACTTTTACAGCGGAATTAATTAAACCGATTGCTATGCAAGAAGGGTTAAAATTCTCTATACGTGAAGGTGGTAGAACAGTGGGTGCCGGCGTAGTAACTAAAATAAATAATTAATTGATTTTATAAATACCTATTATTAAAAAATAATAGGTATTTATATTTTAAGATGTCTGAAAAACATCTTGCTGTTTAAATATTAGGTTTACTGAATGAAAAATAAAATTAAAATTCGTTTAAAATCATTTGATCACCGTAGTCTTGATCAAGCTACAAAAGAGATAGTTAGTGCTGTTAAAAGAACATTTGCTAACATTAATGGTCCTATTCCTTTACCTAGAAAAATTGAAAGATTTACCGTAAATAGGTCTCCTCATGTACATAAGAAGTCAAGAGAGCAATTTGAAATTAGAAAGCATAAAAGATTATTAGTTATAGATGATCCGAATCCGGCGGTTGTTGATGCTTTAAGTAAAGTTGATTTAGCAGCAGGTGTTGATGTAGTGATTGAATTAGAGAGTGGGGAATAAATGAGAACCGGTATAATTGCTCAAAAAATTGGGATGACTAGTGTTTTTAATGATAAAGGAGAAAGAATTTCTTTGACATTAGTAAAAGTTGATGATTGTCAAGTGGTAGGGCATAAAACTCTAGAAAAACATGGATATAATGCTTTGGTTATAGGTATAAAAGATAAAAAAATATCTAGAGTAACCAAGCCTATGAAACAAGTTTTTGCTAATGCTAAAATATCTCCTAAAACTAAATTAAAAGAATTTAGAATTTCTGAAGAGAATTTTATTGATATAGCAGCAAATCTAGAAGTAGATCATTTTACGGCAGGACAATTTGTGGATATAACGGCAACTACTATAGGTAAAGGGTTTGCTGGTAGTATGAAAAGACATAATTTTAGAGGTCTTGAAGCTTCTCACGGTGTTTCTATATCCCATCGTTCGCACGGTTCTACAGGACAAAGACAAGATCCAGGAAAGGTTTTCAAAGGCAAAAAAATGGCTGGTCATATGGGATGTAACCAAGTTACTATTCAAAATTTGAAAATATTTGCCGTTGATAAAGAGCGTAAGCTTATTATGATTCAGGGTAGTATACCTGGTCACAAAAATTCGTATCTTTCAGTAAAAGATGCAATAAAAAAGATTTCAATAACTGTATAATAGATATTTAGAGGCTATCAGTAAATGAATTTTAATTAATAATTAAAGAGTTTTTTTAGCAAAAATTGATAAGATTTTTTTGAAATATGAATAATATTTCTGCAAAAATCTTATAATTTACAGCAAAAAAGAATTAAATTATCGGTTAAAATTTGTTTACTGATAACCTCTTAGACATGTTTGTTAAGGTTAAAGATTATTAAATTAACAAAACGCCATGCAATATTATTTATATAAAAGTTTTATATAAGACTGTATAAGGTTAAATAAAGATGAAAACTAAAATATTAAGTCTTGCTAATGAAGAAGTTGGTGAGATTAGCTTAAACGAAGATATATTTGCTGTTGAATTTATCAGAGATGATATAATAAAGCAGGTTATTGATTGGCAGAGAGCTAAAGCAATGTCTGGTAACCATAAAACTAAAACAGTATCAGAAGTATCAGGAACCACAAAAAAACCTTTTAAGCAAAAAGGTACAGGTAATGCAAGACAAGGCTCCCTTAGATCGGTACAGATGCGTGGTGGTGGTGTAGCTCACGGACCTAGAGTACGTAGTCATGCAACAAAGTTACCTAAAAAAGTACGAAAACTTGGTTTAATTCATGCTTTATCCGAGAAATTCGCTGAAGGAAAATTATTAGTAATAGATTCTTTAAAGCTAGATAAGCCTAAAACTTCTGTTCTTGTAAATATATTAAACAAATTTCAAGGGAAAAGTTTCTTTGTAATAGACGGAAATGAAGTAGATACTAATTTTTCTTTAGCTGCAAAAAATATTTATAATACTGTGATTGTTCCACAAATAGGAGCAAATGTTTATGATATAATACGACATGAATATGTCCTATTATCACAAGAAGCAGTGAGCGTTTTAGAAGAGAGGTTAAGATGAGTTCTTATAAATACTACGATTTAATTAGAAAACCTATTATTACAGAAAAAACTACAGCCCTTTCGGAACAAAATAAATACGCTTTTTATGTAGATAAATTTGCTGAAAAACTTACTATTAAAAAGGCTATAGAAGAAATATTTAAAGTAAAAGTAAAAAAAGTGAATATTTTAAACGTTAAAGGTAAGAAGAAAAGATTTAAAGGAATTATAGGAACTCAAATCAATAGAAAGAAAGCTATTGTTACATTAGAAAAAGACCATAATATCGATTTTGCCGGAGGAATTAAATAAATGGCTTTAAAAAACTTTAATCCAATTACTCCTTCTCTTAGAGAGTTAGTTCAAGTTGATAAAACTAGTTTATGGAAAGGCAGACCTTTAAAATCTTTGACCAAAGGTATATCTAAAACCGGTGGACGAAATAATCAAGGTAGAATTACTTCTTGGCACAGAGGTGGAGGACACAAAAAATTATATCGTATTATTGATTTTAAAAGAAATAAAATAGATATTTCTGCTATTGTTGAAAGAATAGAGTATGACCCTAATAGAACTGCTTTTATTGCTTTGATAAAATATGAAGATGGGGAATATTCTTATATTCTAGCACCGCAAAAATTATCTGTAGGTGATAGAGTAATATCAAGCCAAGATGCTGATATAAAAATAGGAAATTGTTTACCTTTAAAATTCATTCCTATCGGTACTACTTTACATAATGTTGAAATGAAAGTGGGTAAGGGTGGTCAAATTGCAAGGTCTGCAGGTACTTCAGTAGATCTAGTGGGTAAAGATTCAGGGTATGCTCAGATTAAATTAAGATCAGGTGAGTTTAGGTTAGTACCTTTAGATTGTAAAGCTACTATAGGTAGTATATCTAACCCGGATCAAAAAAATATTAATTTAGGCAAAGCTGGTAGAAATAGATGGCTCGGTTGGAGACCGCATGTTAGAGGTGTAGCAATGAATCCTGTAGATCACCCTCATGGCGGTGGTGAAGGTAAAACTTCAGGAGGACGCCATCCTGTTACTCCTTGGGGATTCCCAACAAAGGGTAAGAAGACACGTAAAAATAAACGTACTTCAAAATTTATCGTAAAGAAAAGAAAATAGATTTTAAATTAATTAGGTATTAGTATGGCACGTTCAATATGGAAAGGGCCTTTTGTAGACGGTTATTTAATAAAGAAAGTTCAAAAATTAATGGAATCAGGTAAATCTGAAATGATTAAAACTTGGTCTAGAAGATCAACGATTTTGCCTATTTTTGTAGGGTTTACCTTTTCTGTTCATAATGGAAATAAATTTATTCCGGTTTCTGTAAATGAAGAAATGGTTGGAAGAAAATTAGGTGAGTTTGCTCCTACTAGAACATTTTACGGTCATGGAGCAGATAAAAAAGTCAAAAGAAAGTAAAGATTTATATGGTACAGGAAAATAAAAATTTTGCTACGGCAAAAGCTAAATCTATTAGAGTAAGTCCAAGGAAACTAAATTTAGTTGCAGCTTTTATTAGAAATATGAAAGTATCTGAAGCATTGGTACAATTAACTTTTTCTCCTAAAAGAATTGCAAAAGTTGTAAAAGATTGTTTACAATCTGCTGTTGCAAATGCTGAAAATAATTTAGGTCTAGATATAGATAGATTGGTTATTACTAAAGCGACTGTAGGTAAGGCTTTAGTAATGAAAAGAGTTATGCCAAGAGCAAAAGGAAAAGCAACTAGAATAAATAAGTTTTTTAGTAATCTTTATATAACTGTTACAGAAAAAGAGGATAATTAAAATGGGGCAGAAAGTTTGTGCACATGGTTTTAGAGTTGGACCGACTTTAATTAAAGGTTGGGATTCCGTATTATATGCAGAAAAACATTATAAAACTCTTTTTATACAAGATTTAAAAATTAGGGGTTTAATAAATAAGGGTTTTAATCAAGCTCAAGTTAGTAGAGTTTTAATTGAACGTCCTTCTAATAAAAGTATTATAATTAATATTAATGCCAAAAAACCAAATATCATTATCGGTAGAAACGGTAGTGAAATTGATAAGCTAAAAAAAGCTATCGAGAAAATGACTTCTTTAAAAGAAGTTTATATAAATATTCACGAAGTTAGAAAATTTAATATAGATGCTGCTATAGTAGCTCAAACTATAGCACTACAGCTTGAAAAAAGAGTTTCTTTTAGAAAAGCCATGAAAACAGCAATTCAGGCTTCATTTAAACAAGGTGGACAAGGTATAAGAGTTAGTTGTTCAGGACGACTTGGAGGTGCTGAAATTGCTAGAACCGAGTGGTATATAGAAGGAAGAATGCCGTTACATACTTTAAGAGCTGATATTGATTATTCAACAGCTGAGGCTATAACTACTTATGGAGTTATAGGGGTTAAAGTGTGGATTTATAAAGGTGAATATACAGAAAATAAAAGATATAATTAATTTTAAGTATTAAAATGTTAGCTCCGAAAAAACAAAAATTTAGAAAAGCTCATAAAGGTAGAGTTGCTTCAAAAGCAAAAGCAGGTACGACGCTTGCTTTTGGATCATTTGGTCTAAAATCTATAGACGGTTGGCGTGTTACTGCAAGACAAATAGAAGCAGGAAGAAAAGCTGCTACTAGATGTATGAAAAGGCAAGGAAGATTATGGATTCGCATTTTTCCGGATGTTCCCGTTTCTAAAAAGCCTGCCGAAGTAAGAATGGGTAAAGGTAAAGGTTCTCCTGAATTTTTTGCAGTTAGAGTTTCGCCTGGAAGAATTATGTTTGAAATTGAAGGGGTAGAAGAAAATGTTGCACTTAGAGCTTTGGAGCTTGCAAGTGCAAAATTACCTGTTAGAACAAGGATAGTGAGACGTTATGAATGATTTAAAATTATTAAGAAGTAAGTTATCTACTGAAACAATAGAAGAGCTTTATAAAAACCTTAATCTTTTAAAAAAAGAATTGTTTAATTTAAGATTTCAACAAGCTTTAGGTGAGTTAAAAAATACTAGTAGGTTTTCGTTAGTCAAAAAGTCTATAGCACGTATTAAAACTGAATTAACAAAAAGATCTAATAGTGAGGAATAAAATGCCGAAAAGAGTGTTACAAGGCGTGGTTATAAGTTCAAAAGCTGATAAGACGGTTACAGTAAAAGTAGAAAGAAAGTTTAAGCATCCTATTTATAAAAAGTTCGTGAAAGTATCTAAAAAATATGCTGCTCATGATTCAGAAAATAAATATCAAGAAGGAGATAAAGTTAGTATAATTGAAAGTCGTCCTATCTCAAAAACCAAAACATGGTTAGTGGTAAATGGGGAATAAAGTTTTTTAATCTTTGACTTTATAAGGTAGATTGTTTATTTTATCTCTCGTGTATAAAAAATTGGAAGTAGTTTATGATTCAAATGCAGAGCATCTTGGAAGTTGCAGATAATTCCGGTGCTAAAAAAGTTATGTGTATTAAAGTTTTAGGTGGCTCTCACCATATGGTGGCAAAGCTGGGTGATGTTATAGTTGTATCTGTTAAAGAAGCTATATCCGGCGGTAAGGTTAAAAAGGGCGATGTTTATAAAGGTGTGATTGTTCGTACAAAGACCGGAGTAGTAAGACCTGATGGTAGTACAATAAAATTTGATAAAAACGCATTAGTGCTTTTGAATAAACAAGATGAACCTATCGGTACTAGAGTTTTCGGTCCTGTTACAAGAGAACTTAGAGCGAAAAAATATGTTAGAATAATGTCGCTTGCAGAGGAAGTGTTATAAATGATTAAATTAAAAGTAAAAAAAGGTGATGAAGTTGTTGTTATTACCGGAAAGCACAAAGGAAAAAAAGGTAAAATATTAAAAGTTTTTCCTGAGGATAGTAAAGTAATTGTTTCTGGAGTAAATTTAGTAAAAAAGCATACTAAACCTAATCAAATGAGTGAAGGCGGGATAATAACTAAAGAATTACCTATACATATCTCAAATATTGCACACATCGATCCAAAAACTGGTAACCCTACCAAAGTAGCTTTTAAATTCTTAGAAGACAGTTCTAAGGTTAGAGTAGCAAAGAAATCAGGGGAAATTATCGGTAAGGAAGGTAAATAATGTTAAGATTTAAAGAATTATATCAGCAAAAAATTATTGAAAACTTACAAAAAGAATTTTCTTATAAAAATAAGCATGAAATACCGCAAATTAAGAAAATTGTTATAAATATGGGACTAGGGGAAGCGATAGCCGATTCCAAAGTAATTAATAATGCGGTAAATGATCTTACTTTGATTTCCGGTCAGAAGCCGGTTGTAACGTTAGCAAGAAAATCTATTGCAACCTTTAAGTTACGCGAAAGTATGAAAATAGGCTGCAAGGTTACATTACGTAAAGATAGAATGTATGATTTTTTAGAAAGGCTAGTAATTGTTGCGTTACCTCGTGTTAAAGAATTTCGCGGTTTTTCTTATAAAAGTTTTGATGGTAAAGGGAATTTTACTTTTGGATTAAAAGAGCAGATAGTTTTTCCTGAAATTAATTACGATAAAATCGATACAATAAGGGGTATGGATATTGCAATCGTTACATCTGCTAAAACAGATAAAGAAAGTAAGTTTTTGTTATCAGGGTTTAATTTACCTTTTTATAATTAATTTTTAGGATATATATAATGGCAAAAGTAAGTTCTATAAAAAAGAACGAAAGTAGAAAAAAAAAATCACAAAGTTTACATAATAAACGTTCAGCACTAAAAAGTAAAATTTATGATAAAAATATTTCATTAGAAGAGCGTTTTTCTTTGGTAATGTCACTTGCACAATTACCTAGAAATTCATCATCTACTAGAATAAGAAATAGATGTGAGCTTACAGGTAGACCAAGAGGTGTTACAAGAAAATTCGGTATATCTAGGAATAAGCTTAGGGAATTAATAGGTAGAGGCTTAGTTCCCGGTGTAGTTAAGTCAAGTTGGTAAAAGTCGATAGGTAAATAATATGTCAATGACGGATAATGTAGCAGATATGTTAACTAGAATTAGAAATGCTTATAAAAGTAAATTGATAAATGTTTCTTTTCCTAGTTCTAAAATTAAAACTTCAATTTTAAATGTTTTGCAAAAAGAAGGTTATATAAAAGATTATGTAACTACTCAAAAAAATAATATTAGTTATACTGAGGTAGCTTTAAAATACTCTGTAAACGGTGATGCTTCTATATGCGAAATTCATAGAGTATCAAAGCCTGGAAAAAGAGTATATTCTGCTATTAAAGATTTGAAAGGATATTATAATAATATGGGTATATATATTCTTTCTACTCCTTACGGTGTTATGTCTGATAGAGAAGCTCATATTAAAAATGTCGGCGGCGAAGTAATTTGTAAAGTATTTTAAGGTAAAAAATGTCACGTGTTGGAAAATTGCCGATTACTATACCTGAAGGTATAAAAGTTGGTTTAAATGATTTAGAAGTAAAAATATCCGGACCTAAAGGCGAATTATCAAAAACTTTTAAAGGTAATATAGCAATTTCATTGGCAGAAAATAAGCTTTTAGTAAAACCTTTAGCCGCAAATAAAAATGCACGTGCTATGTGGGGTACTGCAAGAAGCATAATATCAAATATGGTTACTGGCGTTAAAGACGGGTTTAAGATTAAACTTGAAATTAACGGAGTCGGTTACAGAGCAATGGTAAAAGGTAAATATTTAAATTTAATGCTTGCTAAAAGCCATAATACAAAAATTGAAATACCTTCAGATATTAAAATAGAGGTGCCTAAGCAAAATATTATTATTCTTGAGGGAACAGATAAAGAAAAATTAGGACAATTTGCCTCAATTATTATAAAACAGAGACCACCTGAGCCTTATAAAGGAAAAGGGATTAAATTTGAAAATCAATTTATACCGCGTAAAGAAGGTAAGAAAAATTAAATTTAAGAGTTAAATATGCGTAGTGCTAAGCTAAAATTTGAAAAAAGAAGAAGTAGAATAAGACATAAAATATCTAAAACATCTAGTAGAGTTAGATTATCGATATTTAAATCAGGTAGACATATATATGCACAAATTATTGATGATTCTAAGTCTATAACGATTGCTTCTGCTTCAACTTTAGATGAGAAAATAAAAAAATTAAAAAAATCTCATTGTAATATTGAAAATGCTATCAAAGTAGGTGAAGAAATAGCAAAAAAAGCTGATTCTGCAGGGATAAAAGAAGTAGTATTTGATAGAGGCGGATATAAGTATCACGGTGTTGTAAAAGCTCTAGCTGATGCAGCTAGAGAGAAAATAAAATTTTAGGTTATAAGGTTGTAGTAATGTCTAAAGTTAAAAAAAATGAAGAGACTTTAAGCGAAGTTTTAGTTGATGTAAATAGAGTTACAAAAGTAGTAAAAGGCGGTAGAAAATTTGCTTTTTCTGCTTATGTAGTTGTCGGTGATAAAGCTGGCAGAGTCGGAGCGGGACACGGAAAAGCTAAAGAAGTAAACGAAGCTCGAGGAAAAGCAAAACAAGCCGCTAAAAAGAGAATGATGAAAGTGCCGTTATATCAAAATAGGACTATTCACCATGACGTTGTCGGTAAAAGCGGAGCTGCTAAAGTGATTTTAAGAAGAGCTAAAGCAGGTACTGGCGTTATAGCCGGAGGGTCTATGAGAGCAATTTTTGATTCTTTAGGCGTTCATGATATTGTTGCTAAATCAATAGGTTCAACGAATGTTTATGCAATGATTTCTGCAACATTTGATGCCTTAAATAAACTTGCATCACCAAAATCTATTGCTATGAGAAGAGATAAAAAAGTAAATGAAATATCTGTAAAATCCTCTGATATTCAAGTTAATGAATAATGTTGCGTTAAGTATAGGTGAAGTTATGAATAATAAGATTAATAATATAAAAATTACTCAAGTTAAAAGTGCTATAGGTCGTAAGTATGATCAAAGATTGACATTAGTTGGGCTTGGTTTAAACAAAATTAATAAGAGCGTTATTCTTAAAAATACTAACTCAATCAAAGGGATGGTTGAAAAAGTAAAGCATTTGTTAAAAATAGAAAATATGTAATTAGAGTTTTTAAATGAAATTAAATGAATTATATAATAATATAGGTGCTAAAAAAAATAAGAAAAGAATAGCACGCGGTATTGGTAGCGGTAAAGGAAAAACCGGTGGTAGAGGAATTAAAGGTCAAAAATCTAGATCTGGCGTTGCAATAAAAAGTTTTGAAGGTGGTCAAACACCTATGATCAAAAGACTACCTAAAAGAGGATTTAATTGTATTTCAACTAAAAAATACAATATAATAAATATTTATAATATTGAAGAAGCATTAGCCGATGGGCGTTTAAGTGCTGCTGATACTATTACAAAAGAAAAATTGGTAGAAGCCGGAGTAGTTAATAATAAAAATAATAAGAAATTAGTGAAATTATTATCTATTTGTAGTGATGATTTCGCTTCTCCCCTATCATTAAAATTAGATGCTTATTCTTCTAAAGCTAAGGATTTAATCGAAAAAGCAGGTGGAAAATTATTATAGTATATGGGGCAGAATTTTTCTAAAAAATCCGGTAATGATTTAGTTAGTCGCATTGTTTTTACTATTCTCATTCTTATAGTATGTAGATTTGGGTCTTTTATACCTATACCAGGTATAGATTCAATTGCTTTAAGTAGTGTGGCTGAAAAGAATCAATCCGGAATACTCGGAATGTTCAACATGCTATCCGGAGGATCGCTAGGTAGAATGTCTATTTTTGCTTTAGCAATTATGCCGTATATTACCGCCTCAATTATTATCCAATTAATGTCAGTTGCATATAAACCTTTAGAAAATTTAAAAAAAGAAGGGGAAGTTGGTAAAAGAAAAGTAAATCAGCTATCGAGATATTTAACGGTTCTGCTTGCTTCTTTTCAGGCTTATGGAGTTGCTATAAGTTTAGAGTCGATTATAACAAATACTGGTCCTGTAGTAATTTTAGCGGGTTTTTTCTTTAGGGTTACAACCGTAATTACTTTGGTTGTAGGCACTATGCTATTAATGTGGTTAGGAGAACAAATTACACAACGCGGAATAGGTAACGGTACATCTTTAATTATATTTATAGGTATAATTTCGGGAGTACCTAGTGCTATTATTAGTATGTTTGAATTATCAAGAAAAGGAGCATTATCGCCTTTAATAGCGTTAGCTGTTTGTATTGGAGTAGTTGTATTAATAGCTATAATTATATTTTTTGAAAAGGCTCAAAGAAAATTATTGGTACAGTATCCTAAAAGACAAGTAGGAAATAAAATTTATGGAGGAGAAGCAACGCATATGCCTCTTAAATTAAATACTTCTGGTGTAATACCTCCAATATTTGCTAGTTCAATTTTACTATTTCCTGCTACGCTTGCTAATTTTTCTAATAGTAATTCAGAAACTATGGCCATGCTTACTTATTACTTAGGGCATGGAAAACCCGTATATATTTTATTATATGTAGCATTAATTATGTTTTTTAGCTTTTTTTATACTGCAACAGTATTTAATTCTGAAGAAACTGCTAATAATTTAAGAAAATACGGTGCTTATATTCCGGGTAAAAGACCAGGGAAAAATACGTCTGATTATTTTGATTATATACTTACAAGGCTTACGGTTATAGGTGGGATATATTTAAGTGTAATATGTGTAATTCCGGAGCTATTAATGAATAAGTATGTAATTTCTCTTTCTTTAGGAGGTACGAGTTTTTTAATTGTAGTGAACGTGGTACTTGATACTATGACTCAGATTCAAACTTACTTATTTAGTAGTAAGTATGAAGGTTTAATGAAGAAAGTAAAATTAAAAAATTAAAAATGAGCTTAAAAATAGTGATAGTAATTTTTTTAGGTCCTCCAGGAGCCGGAAAGGGAACACAAGGAAAAAAGATAGCTAAAAAAATTGATTTACCACATATAGCAATCGGTGATATATTTAGAACAATTATTAAAACATCAACTAGTGAAGCAGAGTTAATTAATAATTATGTTAAGCAAGGGGAGCTTATCCCTAATGAAATAGTTAATCAAGTAATTAAAAATTTTTTATTATCCTCTGAATATAAAAACGGCTATATATTAGATGGATATCCACGTAATTTAGAGCAAGCAAAATTCTTTGAATCATTTATTAAAGAAAAAATTAAAATAATATATTTTGATGTTCCAGATGAATTATTAATTAAAAGAGTTTTAGGAAGATATAGTTGTAAAAATTGCGGTAAAATATATAATAGTTACTTCTTGCAGCCTAAAACTGATAATGTATGCGACGTTTGCGGTTCAAGTACATTTGACTATAGAAAAGACGATAATGAAGAAGTAATAAAAAAAAGAATTGAAGTATATAAAACAGAAACATATCCGTTAATAGATTATTATAAGAATAGTGGTAATTTTTATATAGTTAATGGAAGTAAAAATGAACAAGAAATAGAAATTGATATACAGAAAATACTAAAAATAAATTGACTTTATCAAAGATTTTTATATTATTTTCTAGTTACCAGTAAAATTTTGGAGATTATTTGTGGCAAGGATTGCAAGTGTTAATATTCCCGATAATAAACGTTTAGTTGTGAGTTTAACTTACATTTACGGTCTTGGGCCTACTATGGCATCAGAGATCTGTAATAAAGCAAAAATATCGAAAGATAAAAAAGTTAAAGAACTTACGGATCAAGAGTTAATAAGCTTACGTAATATTATTGAAAGTGAGTATAAAGTTGAGGGTGATTTAAGACGAGAAGTTACGCTTAATATTAAGAAGAAGAAAGATATAAGATGTTATCAAGGGCTTAGACATATACGTAAGTTGCCGGTGAGAGGACAGAACACGCATTCTAATGCTCGAACTAGAAAAGGTAAAGCTATTGCGATAGCCGGAAAGAAAAAAGCTGTAAAATAATAGTTTAAGTATAGAGTATAAATAATGAATCAGACGGTTAAAGTTAAGAAAAAGAAAAAAACTATCACTCTGGGTGTTGTGCATATCCGAGCATCATTTAATAATACTATAGTAACATTTACTGATATCCAAGGTAATACTATTTCTTCTGCATCGGCAGGAGGTAATGGGTTTAAAGGGGCAAGAAAAGCAACACCTTATGCAGCTCAAGTAACAATTGATAGAGCATCGGAAAAAGCAAAAGAATATGGTCTAAAAACTATTTCTATTAGGATTGGAGGGCCGGGAGCTCAGCGTGAATCAGCAATGAGAGCTTTATTCGGGCAAAATTTTGTGGTTACATCAATTTTAGATGTATCGTCAATTGCTCATAATGGAGTAAGACCGCCAAAAAGAAGAAGAGTATAAGAGAATCATAGGTATTAAATGTTATCGTTAAGTAAAAATTGGAATACTTTAATAAAGCCAAATAAAGTCGCTTATGAAAATTTTCCGGAAACCAATAATAAAGCTAAAATTGTAGTTGAACCTTTAGAAAGAGGTTTTGGTTTAACACTCGGTAATGCTATGAGAAGAGTATTACTTTCTTCTTTGCAAGGAGCAGCTATCACTTCTATAAAGATCCCTGCTATAGAACACGAATTTTCTTCTATACCTGGTGTAAAAGAAGATGTATCGGAAGTGATTTTAAACATTAAAGGTATTGAAGTAAAAATGCATGTTGCGGAAAAACGTATCATGAAATTAAAAGCAACAGGACCTTGTGTTATAACGGCCGGTATGATTGAAACAGGTCATGATGTAGAAATACTGAATCCGGATCATGTAATTTGTAATCTAGCTAAGAACAAGCAGCTCGAAATGGAATTAACTTGTAAGGTTGGTAAAGGATATGTACTTAGCACAAATAGCTATGAGGATAATTTACCTATTGGTGAAATAGCTATAGATGCTTTATTTAACCCGGTAAAGAGTGTTACTTATAAAGTAGAAAATACTAGGGTAGGTCAGGTTACCGACTATGATAAATTAATTATGTTTGTAGAAACTAACGGTGATTTATTACCTGAAATGGCTGTAGGTTTAGCTGCACGTATTCTACAAGAGCAATTACAATTATTTATTTCTTTTGAAGAACAGGAAGAAGATAAGCAAGTTAAAACTGATGCTTTACCGTTTTTACCTTATTTACTTAAGAGAGTTGATGAATTGGAATTATCAGTTAGATCGGCAAATTGTTTGAAAAATGATAATATAATATATATAGGGGATTTAGTAAAAAGAACGGAATCTGATATGCTGAGAACTCCAAATTTTGGTAGAAAATCTTTAAATGAGATTAAAGAAATATTGGCAAAATTTAATTTAAGATTCGGTATGGATGTACCGGATTGGCCACCGGAAAATATTCAAGAATTATCTAAACGTTATGAAGATTCTTATAATTAAGGACTAATAAAAATGCGACATAAAATTAAAGGTAGAAAGTTAAATGTAACAAGTAGCCATAGGCAAGCAATGCTCGCTAATATGGCTGTAGCACTTGTAACTCATGAACAAATTAAAACTACTTTACCAAAAGCTAAGGAATTAAGACCTTACATTGAAACTCTAATTACTAAAGCTAAAAAAGCTGATTTAACGGTAAGAAGAAGCGTTTTATCAAAAATAAAAGATAAAAAAGCAGTAGCAAAGCTTATAAATATTTTAGGTACCAGATATAAAGATAGACCTGGCGGTTACACTAGAATAATAAAAGCCGGATTCCGTTATGGTGATTTAGCACCGATAGCATATATTGAATTTGTAGATAGAGATATTAATGCTAAAGGAAATATACAGCAAGATGCTAATGAAGAAATTAAAAATTAAAATATAAGGGACTCGGTAATGGCTAATCATTCTTCAGCAAAAAAAGCTGCTAGACAAACAGTAAAAAGAACTCTAATCAGTAAAAAAAGATCTAGTGCAATAAAAACTTTTATAAAGAAAGTTGTACATGAAATCAGTCTTGGTAATAAAGAAAATGCTAACTTAGCTTTATCTGTTGCTCAGTCTAAGATAATGCAAGGTGTGAAAAAAAATATAATTAAATTAAATACCGCTTCAAGAAAAATCAGCAGGTTATCAAAACAAATAAAAAGTTTGAACGAAAGTAAATAACACTTTATAGATAATTTAAAAGCAAGAGCTAATAAAATTTTGCTAAATTACTTATATATACTTCTTATTAATTATAAATAATGTTATTTTACTAATTAATAAAAAATATGGGCGATTAGCTCAGCTGGTAGAGTATCTCGTTTACACCGAGAGTGTCGGCGGTTCGAGTCCGTCATCGCCCACCAATCGAAAGTTTTTAGTATTTCAACGAAAACATCAAACAATCCATGAGCCTTAAACTCAAGCTTTTCAGTTTTAAATGTTACAATAGTTAAATCTATCAAAAAAACAGTATCTTTGTGAAATGGCATTTCTAACTAATTATATATTAGTTAATAGTTTAATGCCATTGCAAGAAAATTACAAAATAATTGACGAAATAATCCAGTAAAAAAATACTAAATTTTAGCATTTTTTATTGGAAGTGAAGTGCAACTTACTATTAGCTTATTTTTACCTATTCATTAGTGACGTTAATAGTATGATAATAAACTAATTGAGAGAAAAAAATATTTATGCGTCAATCCGGTACTCATATCCTCATATACTTTTTGTATGTTGCAGTGTGAGGTGAGTGTTTCCTCTTTATAAGATTAGGTTATGCAAGAGGTTTATTGATGATTTCCTATTTTACCTTATTAACCCTAAATCTTTTTTTGTAATTCTTTTTATATAATTATTTGGTGTATCTGTATTTTTATTAGAAATAGTATTGTTATTAATTAATTGTTTCCCGATTCTATTTACTATATTTTCTGTGCCGCTTAGTTCTAATTTCTTTTTTAACTGTATCGTTTTATATTCTTTATGATCGTTAGTATTTGTATTTTCAACTGCTTTTGTTAACAAGCTTTTATGGGTAGTTATTTGTTCTGGTTGTTTATAAAAAGGATTATGTGTTCTATTTATATCTTTTAGTACGTCTACTATTATATTTTGTGATGTTATTTTTTTTGTATCAGCATATTCTAATGCTGTCCTTAGTGTTATTTCTTTACTAAGCTGATTAAATCTTTGTTGTTTTTCTTGATCGGTAAATTTAAAGTAATTCTTATCTTGTAATAAAGCGGTTAATGCTTCAGTTTGAACAGCTTGTTTATATCCTATCTCTGCTAATTCTTGGATATTTTTATAATTACCTATATCTGTTTTTTGTTTTTCTTGATTAATATTATGGTTTAACTCCTTAATTAACTTTATTCTATCCTGAATCTGATTTACTGAATCTTTAGAACCTTTTAATGATTGTAATCCTATATTTATTGATGAAATTATTTGTGCTACACCACCACCGATTATAGCTGCAGATACCACTGCTACGTTTACTATATTACTTATTCCATTTGTTATAACCGATGCTATAAATAATGATTTGGTATTTTGAGTATTTTTACCTTTCGTTTGATTCGGATCATTATGTATATATAAATCATCTTTTAAAATATCTTTTAACTTCGGGTCAATTTTTAAAAGAGCTTGTTGTTTACTCAAATCGTCACGATGTTTTACTAATAATTTATTTTCTTGTGTAAGAAGACGTATCTTTCGAGTATGTACTACATCTATTATTGCTTTACCTACTATAGATGTTGCCATGGCAGCAGCTGATACAAACATAAATGGAGCTGTTGCGGGTGCTATAGTTGCCAGCATAATACTACTTGCTATTAATCCGAGTACGCTAGCTGTGGTTTTATTAAAAAGAATCTTTCCTGTTATGTTGCTTATTTTCTTTATATTACCCCATGTTTTTGAGGTCTTAATCCTATTTAGAATATTAGATGTTCTTGAGTTAGCTTGTGCTTTATGCTCACTATTTGGCTGTTGTTCATGGTTTTTTAAGGCGTTTGTGCCTCTATTCATTAATTTTTGTATCCGTTCTTGCTCTATTATATATAAATCATCTTTACTTTTTGCTGTTTCTTGAGAAATTATATGCTCCAAGTTACGCCTTTGTATAACTTCTATATCATCCATACTTCTAAATATTGGAGACTGCTTTTTAGGTGCTGTGTCTATATTATTATATGATGCCTTTTTTTTCTGTTCCTTTACAATATCTAAATCTTCTTCTAGTGATTGTGCATATTTATTTTCTTCTTCTATAGGTTTTGCCATTCTATTCGCTCTATTTGTATGCCTTTAATCTGTTTTAGGGTGCATTATAGATAATTATTAAAATTTGTTAATAGTTATCTATAATTAAATTACTTAAAATACAAATTTAAGGTAAATCTTTGTCATGAGTTAGTGTTAATAAGAACAAAGAGAGATAAATAATAACATAAACTAACTAAAAATTATTGTATTATTAAAAAATTCATATATTAATTAAAATACAAAGTTATTTATTAATCATTATGTCAAATACACCTAAGTTAGAAAATTACTATAATAAATTGTTACAAGATATCATGCTTAAAACATTAGAGCAGAATAAAACTGTGGAAACCTATCTAATACAAGAAGATTTTAGTAGTGCTTTAGATGAGTTGCAAAAAATAAACGGAAAGCTTGAAGAATATTGTAAGGTTTTTTCTCTGCTTGAAATAATTAAAAATGAACTCTCTGAAGAAGATAAATTATATAACTAATTATAATTGATATAAAAGGTGAAAGTCGCGTTTCGCCTTTTATATTCAATAATAATTTCCTGCTTCAACTTCTAGCTTTTTAAAATGTGATATACTGAGGCTATACCCTATAATAATAGGAATTACTATCATCAACAATCCTAAATTATTAAAACGTTCTGTTAAATAAACAAGCCCAAAAGAACTAATTACATACATAGCGGCTCGTGAAGAAGCATATATAAAGCTAGCATAGGTAAATCGTTTAAAAACCGGAAAACTTTTATAAAATATTGGAATTGCCGGAAATTCACTTGGAGAAAAAGTAACTACAATTAGTTGAATTAAGAGAATTTGCCAGCCTTGCGTTATATTATCTAATATTAATGGACTAAATAGAAGAAAAATTAAAAATATTACTAATTGCGTTTTTAAAATTTTTAGTGGATGAAATTTATAGCATAAACACGTAAGTGCTAGTGCTACAAAAAATTCTACTATAGAAATAATGAAATTTTGATGTATTACTGCTTCAGCGGTATAGTGTAACGAATCTTTAAGTATATTACTACAATGAATATAAGCAAAATAGAACCACACCGGTTGTGCTAGTTGTATTAAAAAATAATAGATTGCGGTCTTCTTATTAACTTTTTCCTGCCATACATGATTATTTTTTATCTTTGCTACATCAATTATATTACTATCTTTTATATTTTCTTGTATTCTACGCTTAGCATCAACAAAATCTGGTGTTTCACGTAAAGTAGTCCTAGCAGCACTCCCTATTAAAGCAATTCCTGCACCTACCCAAAATGCGATACGCCAATTAAAGCTATAGGATGTAACTAAGGTTGCTACGCCAAGGGCGACAGTTAATCCTAAGCTAGCACATACCCCTACAAATGCTACGGCAGGAAAGCGTTTAGGAACTCCTACGGATTCTGTTAAATATAATTCTGCTCCCACTCTTTCTCCCATGGACGACATACCTTGCACTATACGGCATATTGTTACTATCCAAGCGGCACTAGCACCTACTTGGGTATAAGTAGGAAGATTAGCCATAACGATGCAAGAAAACGACATTAAAATAGTGGTAATAATGACTGTAGATTTCCGACCTATATTATCTCCTATCCAGCCAAATAACAAAGCTCCTAAGGGTCTAAAAATAAAAGTAGAACAAAAAGAAAAAGCTGCAAGAAGGCGATTAACGTGAGTATCATATTGCGGAAAGAAAAGCTCATTAAGTAGTACTGCCATATGAACATATAGCATAAGATCAAAATACTCTAAAAAAGTACCTATCGATAGTAAGCCTATAGCCTGTTTTTGTTCTCTATTTAAATTTTTTTTTCGTATCCCAACACAATTTTTTCTAAAAAGTTAATTTATAGAAAGGTTATATTAAGAAGATTTAAAGTCAAGGAAAAAGTTACAATATTTTATGATTATACTTATTTAAAACTTCTTTGACTAATGAAGTTGTTATTTTTCTTTTGGAAATTAAAGCAAAATAGTTAATATTTTCTAATATTTCTATAATTTTAGAATATTCCCTAGGCAAATTTACTAAAAGAAAATCTATTATTTGTCCTGATATTGTTACCGAAGAAATAGAAAAATGCTTAAATATTAGAATTTTGATTAATTCATCATCAGGTGAGTTTAATACAATACTAAATACTGATTTAATACGTGAAGATAAATCGGGTAAAGTAAAATTTCTGCTTTTATTAGATGAGGTAAGTAAAAGATATTTTTGTTTTTCGTTAATAATATTAAATATATGAAGTAATGCCGGTTCTTGCCAATTTTCAATATCTTCAATGATAAAAGCATTATATTTTGCTAAAATTTCTTCATTAAAAAAAATATCTTTAATAATATAGGCGCTGCTTAATTTTTGCCATATTTTGGTTAAATAAGTTTTTCCTGACGAAGAAGGTCCTTTAATTAATAAAGTAAATTTATAAGGATTAACGCCAAAGCTGCACTGCCAATTTTTTATAATATTATAAGCTTGCTCGTTAGAACTAGAAACAATAAACTCATCAGGATGATATTTATTAGAAGTAATAAAACGAAATATATATTGCTGCATTATTAATCCTTAGCAGCATTGTTGTAGGTCGAGGGGGTCATTTTCATGCTTCTCTATGTCATTCCCGCGAAAGCGGGAATCCAGAAAAATAATCTTAATACCAGTACAAAAATTATACATTAATTCATAAAATAAACCTAAAAAAACAAGTTTTTTATAGGTTTGACTCGATTCCCGCTTTCGCGGGAATGACATTAGACACTTTTTAAAAATCATACAATAATATTATAACTTAGCCGTCTGTTCGATAGAATTTGCTAGATTTATAAAATTTAATTAGATTTAGGAGTAAAATTTTTGTAATCCCTGCAATCGGTATAGCAAAAAATATTCCAATAATTCCAAATAAACTGCCGCAGGCAAAAATCGAGAATATAATCCAAAGAGGATGCAAACCTATTTTATCACCGATAATTTTAGGAGTTAAAATATAAGACTCACAAATATTCCCGACTAGATAAATTATCATTATATATAATAATTTTGCGGTCATGCCGAAAGTTAAATAACCGATAATTAGAGTCAAAAGAAACGATATAAAAGTACCGATAAAAGGAATAATAACTAAAAATCCAGTTAAAATGCCAAGTAAAAGAGCGAGATCAATACCTATTACGGTAAATGTAATACTATAATAAGTAGATAGTAATAAGCAAATATTTAGCTGTCCTCTTATATAAGCTGATAACAGATTATTAATTGCCGATAATATTTCAAGGATTTTCGGTCGGGTTTTTATAGGTAATAATGATTTCATGTTTGCAATAATTTTAGCCCAATCACGTAGGAAATAGAATAATATTATAGGTATAAGTAAAAATAAAATAAATATGTTAATAGTAATAATGGTATAACGCCAAAAATTATTAGCAATACTGCCAAGTATAGTAAATATACTATTTATAAGATTGCTTAAAGAATTCTTGATTTTATCGGCAATATCAGGTTCTATCGAATAAATTTTTGCCATTATAGGCGGTAATATTTCTGCTTGTAAATAATTTTTATATTTTGGAATATTATTTATAAAAGTAAAAATTTGTCCATAAATTATCGGCACTAAAATAGTTAAGCTTAAGAAAAATATGCTCAAAAATATCAGATAAATTATGCTTGATGCAAATTTATTTGATATTTTAAATTTTGATGCGATAAAACCTATAGCAGGTTGGAGTAAGTAAGATATTATAAATGCGATAAAAAATGGTTTTACTGCGTCTGAAATTAGCATAAAACCGCTTATAAAAAGCCCTAAAAAAACTAGCCAAAATATAGCGGTTCTATTCATATTATTTTTTCCATTTCTATACGAAGATCAACTTTAAAAAGAGTAATCGGTTCACAAGGCGAGGATCGCAGCTTATACTTAATACGTGAGAACCGAAGCTCTTGTAGAACGACAACGCCAATTTTTGAAGTTCATCAAGTATTAAGATTTTTTAACTACTTGTACGGTAGCAGGTCTAAGCAGTCTATCCCTAATTTTATATCCTGATTGCATTAAAGTAATAATGCTATTCGGTGCATGATCAGGATGTTCTATCTGCGAAATTGCATTATGTAAATTATAGTCGAACATTGATCCTATTTCCGGCTTTATTTCTTCAATATGATGTTTATGAAAGATTTTGTCCAGTTCATCTTTAGTCATCTGAACGCCTGCAATAATATTTGTGACTTCTATATCAGAATTTGCCGGTTTATGTGCTAATGCTCTTGAAAGATTATCACTAACATTTAGTAGTTCTTTAGCAAATGTAGCAATCGCATAATCTTTTGCTTCGTCACGTGCTTTTTCTAAACGTTTTCTTGTATTATCTATTTCGGCAGTAGTTCTAATTAGTCTGTCTTTTAGCTCTTCAATTTCTGCTTTTAACTCTGTTATTTCCGGATTTGCCTTTTTAACTATCTCTTCAGCAATATCATTTATTGTTTGTTCATTATTTTCTATATTATCATCTATCATATTATTTACTTTATATTTATATTCTTTTTTGAGATATATAGATATAATAAAAATTTTTTCAATGGTATACTCGTTTAATTTGAAAATTAAACTTCGTCTACTATTTATTTTTACTTATGGAGTACAAATTGTATTTATGAGACAGTCAGGAAGAAAAAGCAACCAATTACGTCCTATTTCATTAGAATTATCACCGCTTATTAATACGGAAGGTTCATGCCTTATTAAAATCGGTAATACACATGTCATGTGTAGTGCTACTTGCGAAACTACCGTACCGCCGTTTTTACGAGGGCAGAATCAAGGTTGGGTTACCGCTGAGTACGGCATGCTCCCAGGCTCTACATCCCAGCGTATTAAAAGAGAAGCAGCACAAGGGAAGCAAGGCGGAAGAACCCAAGAAATACAGCGTTTGATAGGAAGAAGCATGCGATGTGTAATTGACTTGAAGAAACTAGGTGAGAGGCAGATTATTATAGATTGTGACGTTATTAATGCCGATGGCGGTACTAGAACGGCAGCGATAACAGGAAGCTACGTAGCATTACACCTAGCTATTAGATCATTGATGAAAAAGAGAATTTTAAAGGTAAATCCGTTAATTAGTCAAATTGCAGCTGTTTCCTGCGGGATATATAAAGGTGAGGCGATACTAGATTTGGACTATTTAGAAGATAGCGATGCTGAAGTGGATAGTAATTTTGTATTTGCAGGTAACGGTAATTTAATCGAAGTACAAGGCACGGCAGAGAAAGAACCTTTTTCCGAAGAGCAGTTTATAGCAATGTTAAAACTTGCTAAAGGCGGCGTAGCAGAATTATTTAAACTACAAAATCAAGTGCTGCTTGGGGCTTAGAGGTATTATTTTGTGGGGCGGTAAAATGCTCTTTATGTCATTCTGCGAGGCATTGCCCGCATGGATACCACCCCGTCATTGCGAGCAGGCATTGTTGCGTAGACCGGTAAAATCCAATGTGTCACCCCGTGGCTTGATAGAGGCGAAATTGATCCACGCAACAACGTCTTACTGCGAAAGCAGGAATGACAGAGAATATCAATAAAATTTAAGCGTAGGGATATCATAAAAATTAGTATCTTTACCTGATAATATAATTATCTTATCTCGATTAGTATTATTTATAAATACCTTATGATTAAGATCTATTACTTTAACACTACTATGTGGTCCTAAGATTAATTCCTCAATATTACCTAGGCTTTTAAACGTGACCCGCTGATTAGCTCCAATTGTTATTTTATCGGGAGATATATTAATATTTGCTATTTTACTTTCTCTGGTAAAAGTAATATTTCTATATTTTTGATCGTTCATATTTTCCTCTTTAAATGAATTTTAAGTTGTAAAATTATTACTACAATATTCCATATACTACTTCAATTAAAAATTTTTTAATTTAGCTCCTTACTCAATTTATAATTGCTATTATAGTACATTTTTTAAATTTAAGCGGCTATTAAGATTATATTATTGTCTAATATGCCTTATAATTATTTTTGATATTAATAAGGTACATGCCTCGGCATGATTGTTAGAGCAGGGAAGATATAGATATATTGTAGGGGGTAATAAAGTTAATAAGATATCAAAAAACAAGAAAAAGCAAAGAGAAGAAGCCGTTTTATACCTAAGGGGAGTGTTGA
>NZ_JWSW01000013.1:0-5072 GCF_000828125.2 Rickettsia asembonensis
GGACCTATTGCTGCATTATGTATTGAAGCTCAAGAGCGTCATGAAAATTATGAGAGAAGTCATTTGGATGAGCCTGGGAATTAAAATTGTAATTGATGTGTATGGCTCGAAAAACCTACTCAATGTCATCCTAGCAACGGCGGGGATCCAGAAAAATAACTTCAATATTGATATAGAAGTTACATATTTGACAAAATAAACACATAAAAAAACTTATTTTTTATGTGTTTTACTGGATTCCCGCCTATGCGGGAAAGCGTTGTTGCGTGGATATCTAATCGTCATTGCGAGGAGCGAAGCGACACGGCAATCCAGAAAAAATAATAAAAAAATTCTGTAAATCAGAATTTTTTTCTTCCTTGCTTCGTCGAATTACTACGTAATTCTTCTCGCAATGACGAAAAGCAGGTCCACGCAACAATGCCATGCGGGAATGAGATAAACGATTCATGTAACGAGATCAATCTTTACAGAGGCAACATTACAATATTAATATACCTTAAAACCTAAAGAAGTTAGAGCATTTACCGTTTCAAATAAAGGTAATCCCATAACATTTGAATATGAGCCGGAAATAAATGAGATAAAAGCTTCTGTATAACCGGAAATTTTACATCCGCCGGCTTTATCTATTCCCTCATCCAAAGAACAATAAAAATTAATCTCTTCATCACTTAATTTTTTGAACTTAACAATAGTCTGAACTATTTTTTGTCTAACTGTAAGCTGATCATTCTCTTTTTTGATAATACATAAACCGGTATAGACGCGATGACGACGTCCTGATAACATCTTAATACAATTCTTGACTTCTTCATAAGTAGTAGCTTTCGGCAATATTCTTCTACCTACTGCCGCTACGGTATCGGCAGCTATAATTATAGCGGATTCCTCTATTTGAGATGCAACTTTTATAGCTTTTTCGTAAGCAAGTCTTATGGCTAAGGGAGCGGGTAATTCACGCAAATTAGGTGTTTCATCTATATCTGCCGGAATAATTTGTGAAGGGATAATTTTGATTCTGTTTAGTAACTCAATTCTTGCAGGAGAGCTTGATGCTAATATAATCGGTAGTTTTTTTTTGTTCTGCTTCATACTTATAAAGACTAGTAACGATGAATCACACGCCCTTTAGTTAAATCATAAGGAGTCATTTCTACCGTAACTTTATCTCCTAGTAATATTCTGATACGATTTTTACGCATCCTACCGGAAGTATGAGCAATAATTACATGATCATTCTCAAGCTTTACTCTAAAAGTAGCATTAGGTAAAAGTTCAAGTACTGTACCTGTAAACTGAATGAGGTCGTCTTTTGACATTATAATTTATGTTTTTATGGTCGGGGCGGAGAGATTCGAACTCCCGACCCTCTGGTCCCAAACCAGATGCGCTACCAGGCTGCGCTACGCCCCGAGAATTAATTATGTCTATACTATATACTCTATTATTCGTAGCAAATCAATTTGTTTATGCAAAAATTTATAGATTTTACCTAGAAAAAGCGATTTTGTTTATATCTTTAAATATCATTGTGTCATTCCTGCGGTTTGTTATATGGTCTTGATGTCATTCTTAGCTAAAAGCGGGAATCCAGAAAAAAAGTATACATACAGAAAATTTTTGAAATTAAAAGCTCGATTTATGCTGGATTCCTGCTTTCGCAGGAATGACATCGGTATCCACGCAACAAGGCCTCATCGCAATGATAGTGACGGTTTGGGTATTCCTTTCTATACAAAAATTAATAAAATTTTGCTGTTTTTATTAAAGGACTAAAATAAATAGGTTTTATCCTTGTATTTCTTAAGTTTTATATACGATTTACCGAATTTCTATAAAAAATACATAAAGTTTAATTTATTTTAAACAAGAAAAAGTAGCTTATAGTTACTTTTTATATGTAGAAAATACTTTATTTATAGATATTTTTATAGGTATCTTAGTATTTAATTAATGCTTTTCAATTAAAAGTAATGTATTATTTATATAACAAAATTATAAGTTAGAAAAATTTTTGTTCTTTTAATAATTATTAATCATTTCATCTTATCCTCTTTTATTATTAATATTAATTAAAGTCCTGAATAAAAAATTAATTTTATTATTAACTTTTTTTAAAAGTGCCACATAGGTTCTGTGAACATCTCTAAAAAGATTTAATTTTGGTTATTTTTTGTTGCAAATTATAAGATTTTTTTGAAATATGAATAACTATTCCGGCAAAAATCTTATTAATTTTTGCTAAAAAATACCTCAAAATAGTAAATCAATTAGAAATGTTCACAGAACCTAGCGAAAATATTAAGAATTTTTATCTTAATCTCATTTACCAAAGATTTTTAAAAATCTTCCAAAATACAGAAAATTTATATTTGTTTAATGAATACTAGTCTCGAATTGATAATTTAGAAAATTAAGCCCAAATTTAGGAGATGTTATGTCAACTCAACGAAAAAATACTCTAAAAAATTTAATAAAAAAAATGTATGTTTACGACAGCTTCGGCGGCAGCAATGATACTTGCCAGTACTAGCTCTTTAGCTCTAGACAACCGGGATGTTATAGCAGATAATGCGATTTTATCTAGCGGTGTTAATTTGGATCAAAACGGCGGTAACGTTCCTTTTGTTCCCGGTTCTCTGCTTACGTTTAATAATGCAGATAGCGTTACTGCCGATGTGAATGCAATTGCCGGTATATATGTAAATGCTATCGGTCCATCGATGACTTTTCTGCATAATACAGTGGTCGGCTGTATCGTTCCGCCGAATTTACTTCTAGCAAATCACTCATTAAATATGACTATCCCAGCCGGGGTAAACGTTACTTTAAACGGCGTTGCTCCGAGTCAAGCAGTAGCTGCAGCTGCCGTAAATGCAGAGGGCGGTGCTAACCCGTTTGCTCCCGGGCTCGGCAATAACGTTCCTGCGGATACTTATTTTATTAATGATATAGATTTTCAGGGTACTAATGGACAATTAACTATTCAAGCTGCAGATAATGGAGATATAGTTTTTGCTGCGGCAACTACTGATACCACTGTTACAAACGGACTAAATGCTATTGTAAATGTTAAATCAAATCTTCAAGTAAAAGATAGTAGTTGGACAACAGAGCTTGGAAAAATCAATATTAGTGCCGGTGTTGTATATAATTATGTGAATAATGATGTTGGTCCAATTGATATAAATCCTATAGGAAATTTAGTATTTTTAGCTCCTACTTCTCGAGCTGACTTTAGTAATGAAAATGCAAATAGTGGACAGTTTTTGGCTACCGTTCCTATAACTAGCGGGGGCGCTCAGGGTTATAGTAGCGTTTCACGTATCAACCTCTGCAACGGATATTACTGCAGCCGTCGAAACTAGCCCTACCCAAAGATTTAATACCTTTATTACGGACGGTGAAAATGTAACAACTATTAGCAGTAATATTTTTGCACAAAAAATTATAATTCAGCAGGATCCGACAAAGCTAGGAGGTCAGGCACAACTTATTTGGACAACACCGCTTAATACGGGTGCCGGTGGTTTAGTACAATTTAATTCAAATTCTATATCACAATTTAACGCTAACATAACTTCCAATATGGATTTTAATGGTAAATCTGCGACTGCTATATTGAATGATGGTGTTACAGTAACCGGGGATATAGACGATATTTTAGGAGGAAATCTAGCAACCTTAAATTTTGTCGGTGGTAGTACGGTTACCGATGATGTAGGAGCTAGTCATGCGATTAATACATTAAATGTTCAAGGCGATAATACTACTCAGGTTAATTTACAGGGAAACGTTATGGTTAATAAGTTAAATTTCAGCAATACCGGGGTAGTAGTAGGAGGAGGAACATTAACTGCAACAGCAGGAGTGCAATATAATAATCTTGGGGCAACGTTAGCATTTTCTAATCCGGTGGGTGCTTATATTTTTTCAAGTCCTATTTTACAAGCAGGCAATGGGAATGTTTTAGTAGATACTACTCTTACGGCTACGGATTCTAGTATTGCTCCGGCTAAAACTATTCAAATAGGAGCAAATTTCTCTACAGCGGCTCTTACTTTAGCAGTCAATAATCCGAATTTAAATCTTTTAGCGGGAGGAAATCAAATTAATTTTGAGAGTGCTAATGCTGCTTTAGTTGTAGCTTCACCTGTCGTACAAGCCGTAACATTAGGCAGTAACTTAGACGGTTTCGCAGGCGGCGGCGGTAATGTAACCTTAAACGGCACTAATGCTTTAACCGTTCAGGGAGGATTGTTCGGTACCGTTAATAAACTAGCTTCGGTTAGCACTATAGGAACCGTTCAGGCACAAGGAGGGATTAACCTTAGCGGTATTACTACTCTTAATGTTACAGGAAATAGTAACTTTACTGATCAAACCGCTACCTCGGCAAGTGCTACTAATATAAATATCGGCGATGGGAACGGAATCGGGACATATATATTAACACCTAATAATGCAAATTTTAATATTAGTACTGCTAATATGAAATTCAATAAGGCGGGTTCAATATTAAATATTACAAGTAACGGAAATGTAACGGCTACAATGAATGGGGATTTAAATCCCGGTGCAGCGGCAAGCGGCGTGATTCAGTTAAGCTCAACCGGCGGTCTTTTAACGATAATCGGTGGAAATAATTTAGGTATTAATAACGGCAATACTTTAAATTCTATGATATTAGCCGGCAACGGTGATATCACGATTACGCTGGCAATTAATATAGCAACCCCTCTTTCTACAGGTATAGCAGGTAATTTAACTCTTACTACTGTTAACGGTCCAGTCAATTTTACGAATACTACTACGTTTGCAGTGACTAATATTACCGGAAAAACGGATTTTGTAAATAATGCCGGTATAATAAATCTTAACAATAACGGTACTTTAGCGGCAGTAACAAGTACGGGCGGCATTAACGGTACGGTTAATGTGTTAGGAGCAGGGGTTGTTACGATAAACGGAGCATCTAGTGCAACTAATCTGACAATAAATAATGCAGGTGTAGTAGCTACGGCTGCCGGTGGTTTTACCGGTAATGCTGCAGTTGGAGCCGGTCAATT
>NZ_JWSW01000014.1:0-29669 GCF_000828125.2 Rickettsia asembonensis
TCAACACTCCTTTTATATTAGCTGCTTCTTCATGTCTATCGGTCATTTTATAATTAGCCCATAAACTAAACATTATATTTTCATTGTTCGGCAAAAAAGATAAGGCGTATTTATAGTATTTCTCTGCTAGTTTATCATTACCGTTTACCTCATAAATATGGGCTAAACGGTAAATGCAAAAACCTTTATCTTCTTTATTAAAATTATTACCTGTAGAATTATTATTAATCGTTTCTTCCAAAAGTTTACATGCTTCATCATAATAATTGTTATTTATTAACATCTCAGAAAGCTGATTTACTATATCAAAATAATACTTTATGTGAGATACTAACTCTTTAGTAAATTTAACCTGAAAATCTGTTTTCATAAACTTCAACAAATAAAACAGAGTTTCCGTACATTCTTTATGTTTTGCATAGTTCTTTGTATTAAGCATTAATGTTAAAGATATATTTACTCTAGTGAATATATCGCTTAATATTGTTTCTGCTGCTTCGGTATGATTGTTTAATATACTATAATAAAATGCCTCACTCATTGCTTGAACTTTAAGGAAAATATTTTCTATAGGATCAAGAGATTTTACAGTAAATTTATTTTGTAAGGTATAACTGTTCTTAACATTTGAACTGAGGTTATAAAATAGTACATTCCCTTTTTGTTGTATGTTATACTTTTTTAATAATTCATGCCCTTTAAATTCGTCATATTTATAATTATTAAAAAACATTTCAATTACGCCGATTTTCTTTTCTACAATTCTCTCAGCTTCTTCATCTAAATATTTAAAAAGGTAAAGTATTGTTTCTATTGCAGCATTTACATTTTGTAAATATGGAAGATTTTTAACTATCGTATTTGCTTTAAGAGTAGGATTAATTGTTCTAAACTTATTTATTTCGTCTTTCGATAACATAGTAATTACTATATTATTGCTAGATTTAATATGAGAAGAATGTTTTACAATGGAAGGTTTAGAATTTTTCATAATAAATAACCTATAAATTTGGCGCGCATTATAAAATAAATTCTATTTTCTGTAAAGAATAATTAATTTTTAAATGAAATTTTAATAAATAGTATGATCTGCTATTATTAGACACGGTATTGTTTATCAATATAATTCTGCGATATTTTTCACAGTTATTAATACTCTGTTTTTACAAAATAGAGACCGGAGGCGGGAGCAGTAGGACCAGCGACTTTTCTATCTTTGGCTTCTAGAACATCTTTAATTTGTTCTGCTTGCCAAACATTCTTACCGACAAGCACTAAACTACCGACAATATTACGCACCATATGATGCAAAAATGATGGGGCTGAAAGATATAATTTTATTTCTTCGTCTTCTTTAACAATATTAAGTTCAGTTAAAGTTTTAATCGGTGATTTTGATTGACATGAGCTAACCCTAAAGGAAGTAAAATCATGTTTGCCTAATAGATAAGCGGCAGCTTTTTGCATAGCTAGAATATCTAAAGGTGAACTAATCCACCATGCTCTATTTAAATCAATTACCGATGGATAAGGTCTATTAATAATTCTATATATATAATGACGAGAGGTGGCTGAAAATCTTGCATGAAAATTATTTGGGACTATTTCGCAACGCCATACCGCTACTGCATAAGGTCTTACAAAATAGTTGATAGCTGTAATAATTTTATGAGGTTCTAAATGTTTTAAAAGATCAAAATGTGCTACTTGACCTATAGCATGAACACCGGCATCTGTTCTTCCTGATCCAAACAATACTATTTGTTCACCGGAAAATTTATAAATCGCTTCTTCTAGTATTTGTTGTACCGACATTACTCCTGCTTGCCTTTGCCAACCTGCAAGATCCGTGCCTAAATATTCAATGGTAATCTTATATCGATACATAAGGGGATTGTTATTGTCATTCCTGCGGAAAGGATACCTAAGCCGTCATTGCGAGGAGGCATTGCCCGCGTGGACCTATTTTTCCGTCATTGCGAGGAGCGAAGCGACGCGGCAATCCAGAAAATAATTAAAAAAATTCTGATTTACAGAATTTTTTACTGGATTGCTTCGTCAATTACTTCGTAATTTCCTCGCAATGACGATTTGGTATCCATGCAACAAGCCACGGGATGACAGCACAAATATTATCACGCCTCTAGTAAATTGATGGATTACCGTCACCACGCTTTCCACCGCTTCTAAAGCTATTAAGCTTTTTGGATCTAATAGGGTGTTGTAACTTTCTTAAAGCTTTGGATTCAATTTGTCTTATACGTTCCCTAGTTACTTTAAATTGCTGCCCTACTTCTTCTAATGTATGGTCAGTATTCATACCTATACCGAAACGCATTCTAAGCACTCTTTCTTCACGGGGCGTAAGAGTTGCAAGTACTCTAGTGGTAACTTCTCGTAAATTTGACTGAATTGCTGCATCAATCGGTGCTACTGCATTCTTATCTTCAATAAAATCGCCTAATTGGCCGCCGTCACTATCATCACCTACGGGATTTTCAAGGCTTATAGGTTCTTTAGCTATTTTCATGACTTTACGCACTTTATCAAGTGGCATTGAAAGACGGTTAGCAATTTCCGTTGCTGTCGGTTCATAGCCGAGTTCATTAAGCATTTGCCTTGAAGTACGCAGTATCTTATTAATTGTTTCAATCATATGCACAGGAATACGTATAGTCCTTGCTTGATCTGCAATAGCTCTTGTTATAGCTTGTCTAATCCACCAAGTAGCATAGGTAGAGAATTTATAGCCACGGCGATATTCAAATTTATCCACCGCTTTCATAAGTCCTATATTACCTTCTTGAATTAAATCTAAAAACTGCAATCCCCTATTAGCATATTTTTTAGCGATAGATATAACTAAACGTAAATTCGCTTCTATCATATCTTTTTTTGCTTGTAGCGTTTGTCTCTCACTTTTTTGTATAGTATTCACTAGTTTTTTAAAATCATTAACTAAAAGCCCGGTATTAGATTCTATAAGCAATAATTCGGCAATCATTTGATCTATATAATCCGATTCTTTAGTAATTAACTCTTTCCAAGCGACTTTTTTATTTTTCAGCATTTTTTCTTTCCATGCGGCATTGATAACCGATCCTATATATTCATCTAGGAAATTTTGGCGAGTTACTCCGTATTTTTCAGCAAGTTTTAAAAAGGCTGTTTCTTTATTAATTAAATCACGATTTATTCCATACATCTTACCTAAAATTTCTTCTGTTCTTTTAGAATTAAAATGTATTTCCGAAACTTCATTTATCAATAATTCCAAATTATTATTATATTTTTTGCTATTTTGTAAAACCTTCGGCTCAAAAGATTTCTCATAACATTTTTTAGCTTCAATGAGTAGCTCTTCGCAAATAAAAGAAATCTTTTTCATACGCTCTATGATATTAGGTAATATCTGCGTTTCTACTCTAGACATAGATAAGTGATTATCCTCATGCTCTTCTCCTTCGGTCTCACTACTATGTTCTTCATCATTTTCGGATGTTTCATCATGTAACATGTTAGCTTCTAAATCTATCAGATCGCGTAGTAACATTTTTTCATTAACTAAATCTTCATACCATACTATAAAACAACGCATAGCAATAGGGCTTTTGCATAAGGAAGCAGTCATTGTTTTACGTCCTTCCTCAATCCTTTTTGCTATTTCTACTTCGTTTTCACGAGTTAAAAGATCGACGCCTCCCATATCCTTAAGATATAATCTTACGGGATCATCGGTAGTACCTATATTTTCTTCTTCTACCTCATCCTCAGGTTCATTATCAACATTGGTAGATAGCTTAAATTCTTCATCCATTCCGATATTAAGCTTAATTTCATCTTCTTCGTTAGATTCTAAAATATCTACTCCTGCATCGGAAAATTTTAATATAGCTTCCTCTAATTGTCTTATTGAAGGATTTTTATTAAGAGGAAGAGCTTTGTTTATATCATCATAAGTGACCGGTATCTTTTTAGATTTAGCTTTTTTAAGTAAACTATCTATTTTATCTAGATCATTGTCTATATTGCTATTGCTCATTAAATACCTATATGCTTTTTTCTTTTAAAAGAAGTTTGAAATAATTAAGTTATCGTGTGATTAATAAAAGATTTGTTTAAAACTTGAAGTTCATTTGCAATCTTCAGAATTTCTTTTTTATATAATAAAACTTTTTCAAAGTCGTGATTGTCTGTACTGTTTATGGTAATAGAGTATTCTTGCTGTAAATTTATTAGATAATATTTCTTATGTAGCCACTGCCATAATAAATCCAGTCTGATATTATTTTTATTAAATGAGATATCTAAAAACAAATTATCCGTTTTTGATAATAATAAAAAAATATCAAAAAAGCTAGTTTTTTCCACAATTGCAGTAATTTCACTTGCTTCTACGTTATTATCTATAATCTCGTTTAAATACCAATTACGGAATTCTTCAAGCGATTTATTATTAAAATTCAAATTTAAGATGAAATCTCTAATATCTTTTTCTTCAAGTATTATAGGAAATTTAACCAACAAAGCACAAAAAGCATGTTCTAGCATTTCAAGCTCTGAATAGCCGTGACTTGAAATTATAGGAACCGAATTTAAGTTTTTAGTTGTAGTTTTCTTCTGCTTTGTGACTAAATTTTGCCATATTTGATCTTTAAAAAACCTGTAATAACTTGCTTTTAAATTACTATCTGATATTTTACTACAATAATCTTTTAAATTTTTCTCTAAATTAGCTTTTTCTTCCGCAGTTTTAAAACTCTTGCCACTATACTCAATATACCAAATCATTTCTGATAGACTTATTCTTTTATCTATAAGCTTTGTAAAAAAATCAGCACCGTTTTTATTTACTGCATCGTCGGGATCAAGTCCGTTTGGTAACCTAATAAAAGAAATTTTCTTTTCACTATTAATAAGCGGTAATGCTAAGTTAATAGTTCTTATGCTAGCTTTTATACCTGCATTATCTCCATCAAGACATAATATAATTTCATCGCCGGCACGCCATAATTTATGTAAATGATTTTCAGTAACGCTAGTACCAAGGCTCGCAACCGCTTCGCTAAAGCCTGCTTGATGTAGTGCTATAACGTCAAAATAACCTTCTACTAGAATTGAGTGATTTTTTTTATAGCTACTGCTTATCGCTTTATGCTCACCGTATAGAGTTTCACTTTTTTGAAATACTGTAGTTTCAGGTGAATTCAAGTATTTAGGCATCCCCTCCCCTAGTACCCTACCGCCAAAGCCTACAATTTTATTGTAAATATTTCTAATTGGAATAGTAATACGGTTAGAAAATAAATTATATATTTCACCGTTTTCTCGCTTGCCGATTAGCCCTGCTTTACCAAGCTTTATAATATCTATATTTTTATCGTGAAAAAACTTTTCAAATTTATTATTCTTCGGAGCGAAGCCTATTGAAAACTCTTTTACTGTTTCTTCGGTAATACCCCTTTCGTGTAGATAATTTAATATTTCAGGCGTTAATTGTGTCCTGAAAAATTTATTGGCGAGTTCTAAAATATTTAGAATTTCATCGGATTCTTCATAAAATTCTTTCTGTTTCGCAGTTAATTTCGGTATCTCTATACCATAATCGGTTGCAAGCTTTATAGCAGACTCATTATAGGATAAACCGCTAATATTAGAAGTAAATTTTATAACGTCACCGGCTGCTTTACAACCAAAACAATAGAAAAATTTCTTACTATCACTAACTGTAAAAGATGGGGTCTTTTCTTGATGGAAAGGACATAAACCTACATAGTTACCGGATTTTCTAGTTAAAGCTACTTTTTGCCGTACTACATCGGATATGTTAATACGGTTTCTTAATAACTCATAAAATTCCGGTGCAACTCTCATTATATTACAATATGTAGGAAAGAATAGTTGTAGATAAACAATAAGAAAGCGGTATAGATAAATTATCGTTAATTCTTAAATCTTTTGAATAAAATTCAGCTGCCGTAGCCCCTATGCAGCTTATAATGATAATAATAAAACTCGTATTGTACCCTAAATAGAAATACACTAATATACTTATAAAAATTGCAGAAGCTAAGAAAGTAACAGAACCTGCTATAGATTTACCGTTACCTAAGCTATTTCCTATTTTAACGCCGACAAGAGCCGCTAAACAATCTGAAATAATTAAAATCAACCACGAACAAATCACTAAATTTTTAGGAAAAAGAAGAGCAGTTAAGAAAAAACCGAGCATCATAAAGCTAATGCCGCTTAGAGCAAAAGAACCGTTATTTTCTAGTGGCCTTATAACTTTTGAAAAAACTCTAGTTACAAATTCACTAATTTTTGCATTATTATGACGTGATACATCTAAATATAATGTAATAGCCGTTATTATAAATAATAATAACGTAATAGCGGTTCTTGGAATAAATAAATAAAGCAACGGAAATATTATAGCCGATAGGTGGAAAATTTTACGCTTTTTCTCAAAGTCAAAATCTTTAATTTCCATAGGATTACTAATTTGTTGCTATTGTTTATGAAAAATAATACCTACATCATTACAAGAAAGCATTGATGTTGTTGCATAACTCGAAAAACGCGTTCGATGTCATTCCCGCGTGGCGTTGTTGCGTGGATCGGTAAAACCTACTGTGTCACCCCGTGGCTTGACAGAGGTGAAATTGATCCACGCAACAACGCCACGCGGGAATGACATCTAAATTTAAAATTAACTATTTTTAGGCAATGCCAAATAATTAAAAAGGCTTATTTGACAAATTTAACTATTACAAATATACTTGCTGAAATCTATATTATTGAAAATAGTATACTAAAATTACTAAATCTATACAATATAATTATGAATACAAAATTTCCTATCACCGCTAAAGGTTTTGAAAAATTAGAACACGAGCTTAAACATTTAAAACATGTAGAGCGTAAAAAAATTAGTGAAGATATCGCAGAAGCACGAGAACACGGCGATTTATCCGAGAATGCGGAATATGAAGCGGCACGTGAGAAACAAGCATTTATAGAAGGACGTATTAAAGAGCTTAAAGATATGACGGCAAGAGCGGAAATTATTGATATTGGTAAATTATCAGGAGATAACATAAAATTCGGAGCTACGGTTACTTTGATTGACGACGATACTGAAGAAGAAGTAACATATATTATTGTAGGAGAATATGAAGCCGATATAACTAGAAAAAGAGTTTCAATCGCTTCTCCTATAGCAAAAGCTTTGATTGGAAAATCGGTAGGTGATTTTGTAGAAGTTACAACACCGAAAGGATCTAAATCATACGAAGTAGTTACCGTTGAATATAAAGAACTAGAGTTATAGTTTGATTTATTCATTGTCATACCATAGACAAGCCGGCGTTGTTGTATGAATCGTTTTATGTCATTCCTACGAAAGCAGGAATCTAGTAAAACCTATAAAAACCAAGGTTTTTATAGGTTTATTTTTCAAATAAATAACTTTTATATCGATATTTGAAATTATTTTTCTGGATTCCCGCCTACGCGGGAATGACATCGAGTAGGTTTTACAGGTCCATACAACAACGCAGGTACTACATTATAATCATTTCCTCTTAAACATCTCGAGCATTCTTTTTGTTACTATAAATCCGCCGAAGATATTTATAGAAGCAAGCAGCGTTGCAAAATACCCAAGTAAAACGGAAAACCCAAAAGCAAAGCTACTTGCGGCAATCATAGAACTAAGAACTATAATACCTGAAATAGCGTTAGTAATGGACATAAGCGGAGTATGGAGTGCAGGCGTTACTTTCCACACTACATAATATCCAACAAAAGAAGCTAATACAAAAATGGTTATAGCAAATACTAGCGGGTCTATAGTACTTGTGTTTGTTTGCCAACTAGTATCTATTACCAAATCTTTTAATTTATCTGATAATTCTTGAGTATTATGGGCAATTTCAGCCGCTTGTTTAGCCATTATCGGTAATTGATTCATATATTTAATTTCTCACTTACAATTTTTCCGTCTTTAGTAATCAACATATCACGTACTAACTCATCATCCATATTAAATTTACCGTCTTGCAGGGCATAACTAAGAAAATTATATAAATTCTTAGAGTAGAGTTTTGAGCTATCGGTAGCAATTTTAGTAGCAAGATTTGATAAACCTATTATGGTAACACCGTGTTTAGTAACGATCTTATCAGGTTCTGAACCTTCCACATTTCCTCCTGTAGAGGTCGCTATATCAACAATCACTGAGCCATGCTTCATAGATTCCAGCATTTTTTCCGTAACAAGCAGAGGTGCTTTTTTTCCTGGAATTTGTGCAGTAGTAATAACTATATCATATCCTTTAATAATTTTTGCTAAAAACTCTTCTTGTTTAGCTTTGTAATCTTCCGAACTCTCGTGAGCATAACCTGATTTATCCTGCAAATCTTCTTGTAGTTCCGGTGAAACAAACTTGGCTCCTAAGCTTTCTACCTGCTCTTTGGTAGCAGCTCTTACGTCATATCCTGCAACAATGCTACCGAGTCTTTTTGCCGTTGCAATAGCTTGAAGTCCTACAACACCGATACCAAGCACCAAAGTTTTACACGGTGAAATCGTCCCTGCTGCCGTCATCATCATAGGAAAAGCCTTTGTGTAATGATAGCTTGCTTCAATTACCGCTCTATAGCCTACTAAGTTACTTTGAGAAGATAAAGCGTCCATATTTTGAGCTTTAGTAATTCTTGGAACGAATTCCATAGCAAAAGTCATGAGTTTTTTTTTAGCTGCCGCTTTTATATATTCATGATTCAAATAAGGCGATAATAATCCTACAATAATTGCTCCTTTTTTTGCAAATTCAAGCTCACTATATTTATCCGTAACCGATGAAGGTTGCACCTTTAATATAATATCGGCATCGGAAATAATTTCGAGTGGTACCGAAGATATTTTAGCACCTAGAACAGCATATTCTTCATCAAGAAAACCAGCATGAAGCCCTATATCTTTTTCTACCGTAACCGCATAGCCTTTTTTGACTAGCAATCCTGCTACTTCAGGCGTTATAGCAACTCGCGTTTCATGCTTGGCTTTTTCTTTTAAAGCAACGATTTTCATAAATATACTCCAAAGTAAAATGAAGAATCAGTAGACGAAGGGCAATTTCAAAAAGAGCAAGGAGTTCAAAGTCCTTGGAGCGGAGCGTATACTTAATACGTGAGTACCACAGCTCTTGTAGAACGACGTAGCCAATTTTTGAAATTCTACCTGAGTATACTAGAGTATACTAAATTATATTTTGCATTAACTGAATACATAAGGTATTTTAAACATAATTTAAAATATAAAACAACGAAAATGAAAAAAATATTTTTTCTAATCATTATTTATCTTTTTGTGAATTCAAGCTTAGCATTTGGGACAGATGATAAAACAGCTATTTCGGAGCTAAAAACTTATCTACATACGATAAAATCGGTTGCTATAGATTTTACTCAAGAAGATTCGTACGGTAAAATAGTTAAAGGAAAATTACTAATCCACAAACCTTATAATTTTAGATGTAATTATTATCCTCCTTTCCCTTTAGTTATAATAGGTACTAAAAATTTCGTATCGATGTATGATTATGATATGGAGCAAGTAAGCCGTATTAATAGAAGCGAAAATACATTTAATTTTTTATTAGAAGATAATAAGCATTTTGACAAGGATTTTGTTTTTGAATCGGTAATCAATGAAGGAAATATTTCTAAAATTACTATCTATCATACTCTAACGGAAAAGCGTAGCGAAATTACTTTTAATAAAGCTACTAAACAAATTGAAGCATTAAAAATATTTGAAGAGAATAATATAGTCACTATTACTTTTGATAAAATAGCTAAAGTACAAAAATTTTCCGATGATTTGTTTAAATTAAAAAACCCTGAAATATTCGGTCCACCTGAAAGGTTAACAAAATCGGAAATAGAAAAAAAATATATTGTTTCTTGAAAATAAACAGGTTATGTTAATTATGCTAGTAGTGGGCATTGTGCCTGTTTAGTCGGTCAGGTCTGAAAGGAAGCAGCCAGAGTGGGATTCGGTGGGTCATTACTAGCATAGTAGTTAATTCAGACCCACTTGGTGCTTCGTTGTTCGTCGACTCGCCTATTATTCTCACGCCTGTCACCAAATGGGTCTGAATTAACTATATTATACCTTGCGGGAATGACACTAAAAAAATCAAATCACTCTTCAAAATTTAAATCGTGCTAGATATAAATTCATCTAATCAGTATATTCCTTTTGCAAGGAAATATCGTCCTAGTAATTTTACCGAGCTTCAGGGGCAAGAGGTATTAGTCAAAGTTTTAAGCTATACTATTTTAAATGATAGGCTCACCGGAGGCTATCTTTTAACAGGTATTAGAGGGG
Organism: Rickettsia asembonensis; assembly: GCF_000828125.2. Classification (NCBI taxonomy): domain Bacteria; kingdom Pseudomonadati; phylum Pseudomonadota; class Alphaproteobacteria; order Rickettsiales; family Rickettsiaceae; genus Rickettsia; species Rickettsia asembonensis. Next base: position 10,399 of record NZ_JWSW01000014.1, read on the forward strand.
TCGGCAAAACTACTTCCGCCCGAATTATTGCTAAAGCCGTAAATTGCTCTGCTTTAATTACTGAAAACACGACCATTAAAACATGTGAGCAGTGTACAAACTGCATTAGTTTTAACAACCATAATCACCCTGATATAATCGAAATTGACGCAGCAAGTAAAACTAGCGTAGATGATATACGTAGAATTATAGAATCCGCTGAATATAAACCTCTGCAAGGGAAGCATAAAATCTTTATTATCGATGAAGTGCATATGCTCTCTAAGGGAGCATTTAATGCACTTCTTAAGACTTTAGAAGAACCGCCGCCTCATATAATATTTATCTTTGCAACGACGGAAGTACAAAAGATACCTGCAACTATTATCTCAAGATGTCAACGCTATGATTTAAGGCGGTTGAGTTTTGAAGAGATTTTTAAGCTACTTGAATATATAACTAAGCAGGAAAATTTAAAAACCGATATAGAGGCCCTTAGAATTATAGCTCATAAATCTGAAGGGTCGGCACGTGATGCAGTATCTATTTTAGATCAAGCAGCTAGTATGTCGGCAAAATCCGATAATATAATTAGCCCTCAAATAATTAATCAAATGCTTGGGCTTGTTGATAGTTCGGTTATAATAGAATTTGTCGAATGTATTATCCACAGAGAGACGGAAAAAGCTATAAATTTAATAAATAAGCTTTATGATTTTTCGGTTAATCTTGAGATTTTTATAGAATCGGTAGCAGATTTTATTGCGTATCTTAATAAAGTAAAAATGTTACCTAATTATAGTTTGCCTATATATGAATCGTTTAATGATAGAACTAAAAACCTACTAAATACAACCAACTTGCCGTATTTATCAATCTTATGGCAAATATATAATAAGGGAGTAGGGGAAATAAAAATTTCCTATAATCAACTAACAGAAACGGAAATGTTAGTTATAAAATCTATATATTCGACATCGCTACCCTTGCTTGCAGATTTTAGCGGTAATAATCAAAATTTAAATCAACCAATTAATCCGGAAATAAAAAAAAAATTTGAAATTATAGATTTTCTTGAATATCTATATAAAAATAATGAGATAGATATATATTACTTCCTACTTAATAACACAGAACTTAAAAATCTCAGTGATAATAGATTAGAACTTGTAAGCCTTGAAGTTACAAGCAAAATAAAAAAACAAATAGAAGATTTGTTAGCTGCTTTTACTAAAGAGAAGCTTGAGATAGTAATCATAAAGGAACAGAACAAGCAAACCTTAAAGAATCAGTTAATAGGTAAGATTGAAGTAAGTAATGATTTTGGTTTAATTAAAAAACATTTTCCTAATGTAACAATTTCAGATATATTACTTAAAAATTAAAGGATAGAATTATGGTAAATTTTAATCAGTTTTTAAAGCAAGCCCAATCAATGCAAAAGAAAATGCAAGAAGCTCAAGAGCAAATGGCGAATGCAAGATATACCGGTAAAGCCGGCGGCGGGCTTGTTGAGGTTATTGCAACAGGTAAAGGTGAAGTTGAAAAGATTACAATTGATGAATCTTTGTTAAAACCGGAAGAAAAAGAAATGCTTGAGGATTTAATTAAAGTTGCCTTTAACGATGCTAAGCAAAAATGCGATGAAGATTCTCAAAATTCTTTATCAGGAGCTTTAAACGGTATGAGCTTACCGCCTGGTTTCAAAATGCCGTTTTAATACGGCGTTTATGGTTTAAAATCGTCATTGCGAGCAGCCATAGGCTGCGTGGCAATCTCGTGCCAAAATCCTGAGATTGCTTCGTCAAAATTTTCAATTTTTCCTTGCAATGACGATGAAGTTTAATAATTCAAAATTAATAAATCCTTATCAATCCTGAAACCTTTAAAACGCTTAAGTAGCGACATACCGAGTAGTGAAATATCAAGGTCACCTAGACCTACATGTCCTTTGATGTTCTTAAATTCCGTACCGATTACTACACTATTTAAGGTTATAGGGGCGGCTTTATTTTCGCCGTTAGCTGTTAGATAAGTTCTAGTATATTTTAATTTAGTTAAGTCAAAGCCTAATTTTTGAGCATCTTCTTTAGTTAAAGCTATATCGCTTGCACCGGTATCTACCATAAATTTTATTTTAACGTTATTTACAAAAGCATTGATATAAAAATGCCCGTCCCCACTACGAGCTATAATAATTTCTCCGACTTCAGTAGACCATTTATATGATGGAATCAAAGCAGACATTACCCTATGATAAGCATAGTTCAGCTCAAACCTAAAAGCATAACCGGTTATTATAACTAAAAAAATTGCTGCCCACATTGCTAATTGCAAACAAAATCTGCGTATTTCATTTTGGCTAATAGTACTGTAAATTATACTAAATAATATTAATAACGACGCACAAAAACTTCCTATATTTTGTGGCTCTTTGAAAAATTTTGGATAATGCTGATTGATATATTTGTATAATAAACCGGTTACAATTACGGTACTGCAAATTATAAAAATAAGTTTTATAAGTTTTTTATTCATATAATATAACTTTTTTAATCCATATAATCAAACCAAAGTCCCAACCCATTTTTAAGTGGAAAACTACCTTCTTGGTTCACTAGAATAATAATTCCAAGTTCTTCTGAGGGTATAAAACCAATAAAAGAATTAATACCGTTAATATAGCCTGAGTGAAAAAATTAAATCCTTATTTGAGCGTCCTTTTACTTTAAGAATACGCCATCCAAGAGCGTAATATGACTCAATCATTTTTTGATCAATAGGCCAAATCGGTTGCCATTTAAATCCAAAAACATCTTTGTTTGATTTTACTATTTTATACATACGATCTAAAGTACTTTTAGAAATAAGATTCGGTTTATAACCAAAACTAAGTTTGAATATTTCAATCATTCCATCTATCGATGCAAAAATACCGGCAGATGCAGGTACCGTCTTTGGGTAGTAAGGCGGAAACGGAAGCAATGTTATTACCTCTTGTCCATCTATTATTGCTTTAGAATGCGGATAAGCAAGTTGTATATTCGGCTCTAGCGGTAATATTTGTATATCTCGCGTTTTAAGCGTTGTACGCAAATTATCTATTGCAGCATTTAAACTTGATTTTTTATAATTTAAAGCTTCTTCAAGTAAACTAAAAACGATATTACTATATTTATAACATTGCCCTGGTTTACAACTAGCTTGTTGTTTTTTTAGCAACGTTAAAAGCTTTGAGCGACTCATCCCTTGCTCAAATTCAATATTTCCTGAGAATTGATAACCTGTGGTATGGCTTAAAATATTATTAAGACTAATAGTATTTTTTAAGTATGGTAATTTGAATTTTTCATCAAAATCTAAACTTCCTTGATCTACCATTAATGCGATTGCCGTTGCTGAAACGGCTTTTGAAACCGATGCTAACGGAAATAGAGTTTTATCCGTAATAACTCCTTTATCACCTTTCTGATTTCCAAACATTGTTTTATAAATAACTTCACCTTTGTATAAAATTGCAATTGCTCCTCCTTGTAATTCGTCTTTTTGCAATTCAAGTTTTTTAATAAAACTTTTTAGTTTTTGAGGTAATTCTACTCGTGTCTGTGCAAAGACTGTAGAACATAACAATAATGATATTATACTAAAAAATAAGATAAGCTTTTTATTCATATGGCGATATTATTTATTGATTCTATGTCATTCCTAGCTAAAAGCAGGAATCCAGCTTTCTAAACAAATTATATACTAAATTTTTATATGATTTTTTTTATTTTTATCATTTTTTACTGGATTCCCGCTTTTAGTTAGGAATGACAAAATGTGCATATCACATTAAATCACCGATATTCTCTAAAAACAACCTAGCTCGATGCGATGCCGGTTTATTAAAAAACTCCTTAGCAGACTGATTTGTCAAAATCTGCCCTTGATCCATAAAAATAACACGATCCGCTATTAATTTTGCAAACTTCAAATGATGCGTGACTACTACCATACTCATTTGATCTTTTAATAAATTTATATTCTCTATAACATCTTTAATATTTTCGGGATCGAGTGCCGAAGTCGGTTCATCGAATAACAAAATTTCCGGTTTCATCATTAAGGCTCTTGCTATTGCTATACGTTGTTTCTGTCCTCCTGATAGACTTGCCGGATATGAGTCAAATTTTTGCGTTAGCTTAAATTTTGCAAGTAATTCCTTTGCCATAGAAATTGCTTGTTCCTTTGGCAAATTTAATACATTTACCGGTGTATAAATTAGGTTTTCTCCTACCATTAAATGCGGAAAGAGATTAAAATTTTGAAAAACCATACCGACTTTTAAACGAAGCTTTCTTCTATCTTTAGATAATAGATTCTTCCCGTCTACCAAAAAAGTACCGCTACTTGGTTCTTCTAAATTATTTAAAATTCTAAGCAGAGTAGTTTTTCCACTTCCCGAAGGTCCAATTATTACAGTAGTTTCTTTAGTAGTAAAATCTAAATCAATATTCTTAATTGCATAATTTTTGCCGTAACGCTTACAAACTTTTTCTAAAATAATCATAAACTAAACCGTAAATTTATAACTGTCATAAAGCGGCTTAACATTATTTGGAAGCATTTTCGTAATCTCATGATAATCTATCGTATGTCTCATATTGGTTAATAATATCTGCTCAGGTTTATATTTTTCACGCCATTCTAGAACTTTATCAAGCCCTGCATGATTCGGATTTGATTTATAATCCATACAATCTAAAATCCATATTTTTATATCTTTTAAAAATTTTTCCGATTCAGGCGGAAAATCTATTACGTCAGGCGAATAAACGAAATCACCTATACGTAAGCCCAAACTATCTATAGGTCCATGATGTTGTCTAAAAAACTGTACTTCAATAGTATTAATCTTAATTTTATCAAAAAAACTAACAGATTGAGTTGTGAGCAGTCGCCCAAGTTTAAATAACTTATTATCAAATAGATAATCAAATTTTGTATGGAGCTTTGCCGTACTATCGTGATCTGTATAGATTTCAAATGGCTTACCTTGCATAAAAGTAAATACCCGTAAATCATCGATGCCGTTAACGTGATCGGAATGATAATGTGTTAATATAGCACAATCGAGCTTATTTATCTTTTCTCGTAATAGTTGATTTCTAATATCAAAACCGAAATCAACTAATATTTGACTATTTTCATCTTTAATATATATTGCTGATCTAGTCCTTTTATTGTACTTTGAATTCGATAAGCATATACTGCAATCACACCCGATTACCGGTACACCTATAGATGCTCCACACCCAAGTATTGTTACTTGTAACATAAATATTTAAACTGATGTTTGAAGTTTTTTATAATTTTTGCGGCTTAAATCAAGAAATATTCTTATTTTTGAATAAAGTTACTAATATTGGATTTATACCTTATTTTTTAAAAATAATTTCGTTTTGTTTTAATATCGCTAATTTCGCCTTAATATATATTTTATACTGTATATATTTTTATATTCAATTAAAGAAAATTAAAAATGATAATGAACGGCAAAATAAATTTTGGCACAATTATAATAAATTAGTTGATATCAGTATAATATACGGGGTATTCGGTTTAATTTTTACCGCTCTTAAATTTTCAGTTAATTTCCCTCGCCCTTATTGCAGTCTTCCTGCTGATAGTTTCATGACCATAATAAATACTGCAAATGAAAGATGCTTTTCGAGCTTTCCAAGCAGCCACGCAGCTCTTAGCGTTTTGGTAACATATTTTATTTGGGATTATATTAAATTACCGTTAAAAATCTTAATGATTTGTGTTATCATACTCGTGTCTTTATCTCGTATAAGCCTTGCCATGCATTACCCAAGTGATATAATTTACGGCATCGCTATTGCATTTATAACAATACTGATAGGTAAATTAATTTATCGAATCTTTGCAAATAATATAATAAGAAAGGTTGGAGAGTTAATTCTTACTACATATAAAAAACTTGATTTTTAATCTTGAAAGTTTTTAATATAACTGCTACAATGTAGCTACATTATTAAAAGAAGAATTTTTATGTCTGCTGATTCTATTGTGCGAGCCCGTATTAACGAAGATGTAAAAGAAGAAGCAGCCTTAGTACTTGCTGCTATGGGGCTTACTTTATCTGATGCTGTTCGTATGCTTTTATTTCGTGTTGCTCGTGAAAAAGCATTGCCGTTTGAACCGCTTATCCCAAATGATGAAACAATTAAGGCAATGAAAGCTGCAAGAAGCGGTAAATTAGTTCATGTTGGTAATATAAATAATTTTTTGTCCGATTTAAATGAGAATGATTAAACGTACTGCACAGTTTAAACGTAATTATAAGCGTGAAAAACGTAGAAAACACGGAATAAATTTGGACGATATTTTATTGAAAGCAGTTAAGTACTTGATTGCTGATACAACATTACCTGTAAATATGAGAGATCATGCTCTTATAGGTAATTGGAAAGATTGTAGAGATTGTCATATTAAACCGGATTTAGTACTAATTTATAGAAAACCCGATGCTGACACATTGGAATTAATACGATTAGGCTCACACAATGAACTTGGTTTTTAGTTATGTTTCTACAAAACCCATCCGATCATCCATAGTACTGGACTCGTCATTGTAAGTCAGCATTTATGCTGGCATGGCAATCTCAGGAGTTTTTTTATATTATCTTATGAGATTGCCGCATCGTTGCTAACTCAACTCCTCGCAATGACAAGTCCGGTACTATGGGAATGACATCAAAAAATCAAACAAACATTATGCTACTATACCGAAAATACTTTATAAAAAATATCTTACCACTGCTTATAGTCGTTACTTTTTCAGTGACTAGTATAGTATGGATAACGCAAATATTAAAACTTTTATACTTATTTGATAAAGGTATAAAAGTTATGGACTTCTTCAGTTTAATAGTTCTAGTACTTCCTACTTTATTATTTATTCTGTTACCGGTAATAACGGTTATTGCCGTGATCTATATCTATAATAATTTAAAAGTCGAGCGACAATTAATTATATTACAAGCTTCGGGAGTTAATAATGTACAGCTAGCATTGCCTGCTTTATATATCGCATTAATAGTTATGCTACTTGCTTATTATATATCTTCTACCATCCTGCCGTTATCTCATATAAACTTAAAATCACGTTTAAACTTTATAAAGAATAATTATATCTCAAGCATGATTGAAGAGAAAACTTTTAATAAAGTAACGAAAGATATCACTGTTTTTATAGATAAAAAATCAGCAGGAAATATTATGAACGGCGTAATAATATTTGATAATCGCAACACTGATAACCCATCAGTAGTATTTGCGGGTTCAGGTACTCTTAATATATATGATAATAGCCCGATTTTTGAACTTAATAAAGGCATAAGACAAGAATATGACGTAAACGGTAATTTAACTCAGTTAACTTTCGATTCTTTAATGATAAAACTACAAAATGATAATCCTTTAGTATCGCAAAGAACTAAACATAATAAAGAAGCAAACGAATATTATATAAGCGAATTACTTGCCCCTCCTCATGATTTAGCTATTACTAAAAAAATTAAATTAATTGCTGAAGCACATCAAAGAATAATTTGGCCTTTATATAATTTTGTATTACCTTTTTTAGCACTTGCAGTTTTTTTGAGATATCCTTATAGCAAAAAAACAACTTTTATGCCGGTATTATTTTCTGCCTTAACAGTATTGCTAGTTACTTCAATTCATTTTATATTGCAAAATTTTGCTTCAAAAAATCTAGATTTTATTTTTGCTTGTTATTCCAATTTAGTTATTGCTTTAACGATCGGATTATATTTATTTGTACGTAAAAGAATATAAGAGTCTATCTATAAAGTAACTTTAACTGATAATTAAAGAGATTTTATAGCGAAAATTAATAAGTTTTTTGCTGGAATAGCTAACCCTATTTCAAAAAGAATTTAATTAGCTTTAAAATTACTTTATAGATAGACTCTAAGCTTATTCTACCTTATTCCACATTCCACGAAGATTTTGAGTAAAACAATCGATTTTATTTTCCTGCTCGGTAAATTTATTTATTTTAACTGTTAATTCTTTTAAATTTTCCAGTAAATCGGTTATTATAATTATCCTTTTAAAAACTCTTATATATTCTTTTGCTTGTAAAATTTTTCCTATATCCGTAGGCGAAATAATAACAAGCACACTAGCATTATTAGGATTTTGTAACTCATCGGTAATATAAATCGGCTGTTTTTCAGGCTGCGGATCCGTTTTACTTCCGTGAGGTATAAATTGCTTACGTGAATAAGTCCAAATATTTTTATTGAGCATTTCTTGTTGATCTGCATCTGCAGTTAATATCACGCTTTTAAGATCAGAGTGATAGCATTTTTCTATCAGAAGCAATATCGATTTTAGAAGCAATTCATCGCTTGTTTGATAAATACTAAATTGCTGCATGGAATTTTATAATTAATTGTTTATTCAGTTCTATTAATGTATATCAGTATTGTCTGCTCCTTGGACTAACACTTCATCATTTGCTTTATTGACTATAAATCTCCCAAGGTTTTCATTTAAATAATTTAGCGTTTCCCTAGTTATATTATTATTATGTAAATATTTTTAATATCCTCAATCACTTTTTCAGAAGCGAAATTTTGTATTTCACATAGTATGTTCTTTATTTTAACTTTATCTTCGTAACTAACAGCATTAGTAGGTTCGTTTTTTAACTTAATAAGCATTTTTTCCAGTAACTCATTAGTTCCCATATTTTCTTGTTTTAAACTTGAAACTTGCAGTCCATCTTTCTTTTTTACTTTTTTATCCAAAGGTTTTCTAATAGGCTTTAAAAAATTTTCACGTCGACTATCAGTGAAACTGTTCGAAAAACTTGTAAATTTTTCTTCTTCCGTACTACTTTTTAAATCTGTTATTTTACTTTGGTCCAAAGGTTGCCTAACAAAAGGTTCTGAATATTTTTTGATTCGAGTTTTAGTAAAACCTTCTAAAAATTTTGCATATTCTTCTTTTTCCTTATCCTCTTCCTTATTTGCCGGTTGGTTTACTTTTACAGATAAGGTTGATGTAAAGATAGTTGCGGTAGCTATCGCTTCTTGGGAAACAGTGGTTTGAGAAGAAACTTTTGTTACTTCACTTTCTTCGGTGTTGTTGCTGAGAGGTGGACGCATAGCTGTACTCTTATTAAATTAAAAAATTATCTAAAATATTAAGAAGCTTATTTAATATACAAGTAACTTCAAGGTAATTATATAGACTATGAAATTAAATGGTTACAAAATTAGAGAAATGGTACGGATGAAGGGACTTGAACCCCCACGCCTCGCGGCACAAGAACCTAAATCTTGCATGTCTACCAGTTTCATCACATCCGCGTATACTTAGATAGAACTTCAAAAATTGGCTACATCATCTTATAAGTTCACAGGTAGCTACGTATTAGGTATACGCTCCGCTCATCGACTTATAGACTCCTTGCTCTTTTTGAAGTTGATCTTCGTCTACCTATTTATATTTATTTGAAGTACACAAAGATTTCGTTAAAAAATTATAATACACATCATATAGTTTTTGTAAATCGCTAATTTTTGTGTATTCATTTATTTTATGTGCCGTTTCGGATAATAAACCAAATTCTACTAACGGACAATAATTTTTGACGAATCTCGCATCCGACGTACCGCCGCTTGTAGAGAATTCAGGCTTTATTTTAATTATATGCTCTACTATTTTAGCAAATTCTTTTATTTTATCGTTGGGATTTTGAATAAAACTATCAGCAGAACTACTATATTCTAACTTATAATCTACTTTATATTCTTTGCAATATCGTTTAATAATTTCTTCTACCTGTTTTGCTAAAGTTTCTGCACTATGTAAATTATTAAAACGTATATTGAAAGATGCTTCCGTACTTGCCGGAATTACGTTTGAAGTATTATTACCGACATCGATGTTCGTCACTTCAAGATTTGAACTTTGAAAAAATTCCGTCCCTTCATCAAGTCTTATATTTGTTAACTCATTCAATATTTTTATTAAGCAAGGCAACGGATTATTTGCTTTATGAGGATAAGCTACATGCCCGCTTAAGCCTTCTATATTTAATTTAAAGTTAGCACTTCCTCTTCTGCCGATCTTAATTGTGTCGCCTATTTCTTTTTCACAAGTGGGTTCACCGACAATAGCAAAATCCATCTTATGCCCTTGGTCATAAATATATTGCAGCATTTCTTTAGTACCACGCTTTGCTTTTCCCTCTTCATCACTAGTAAGTAAGTAACTAATAGAACCTTTAAAACTGGTATTATTTTTTATAAAATCTAAGCTAGCTGCTAGAAAGCACGCTATAGCCCCTTTCATATCCACCGCACCTCTGCCATATATCTTACCGTCTTGCTGGCTAGCCTTAAATGGACTCGCATTATGCCAAAGCTCATGATTACCTGCCGGCACTACATCTACATGCCCAACAAAGCAAATATTAGACTCATTGCTACCGAAAACAGCATAAAGGTTAGTGACTTGCTCACTTTTAGAATCGCCAAATATTTTTATTTCGGTCTTAAAGCCGTGCTGTTTAAGCAAATCATCAATATACTCAATAGCCCCGTCACTCTCAGGAGTTACAGACTTAAAACCAATCAAATCTTTTAAGTAGTTAATGTACATAATATATTATATTTATATCTTCTTACACTTATTATACAAGCTTATAAAAGTATAAAAACAACTTTTTATCTCACTAAAAAATAAATTATTGCTATGAATTTATATAGATTTTTGACTTTCTTAATGAATTTAAATAACTTATTATTATGAGCTTGTTATAACTAATATTAAAATCATGGGCATAAATAATCAATTAAGAGAATTAATTAAATCTGGTACTTTTGCCGGTATATTATTAATTATTGCTTTTACTTTAGCAATAATTGTCAGCAATAATATTTTCCTAGCAAAATATTATACTTCTTTTATTTACAGTAAATTTTCTTTAACAATAGGGAATGTAAGTTTACAAACAACTTTTATAGAGTTGGTTAATGACGGTCTCATGACCTTCTTTTTTTTATTAATAGGTTTAGAGATGAAATTTTACCTAGTAGAAGGTGAATATAAAAATAAAAAAAACTAATATTACCTGCGGCGGCAGCCCTTGGAGGTGTGGTAGTTCCTGCCTTAATATACATGTTTTTTAATTATGATAAACCGGGATTAATAAAAGGATGGGCTATTCCTATAGCAACCGATACTGCTTTTGTTCTTGGTATTTTATCTTTTTTCAGTCGACATATATCTTTAGAATTACGAGCTTTTATTATAGGTTTCTCATTAATTGACAATGCTTTTGCGTTAATTATACTAGCCTTGTTTTATACTAAAACAATCAATACTCCGGCATTATTAATTTCCTCTGTAATTATATTCATCTTGTTTATATTGAATTATCAACAAGTTAAACAATTATTTTATTATATAATTGTAGGTTTATTATTATGGATTAGTATGGTGGAGTCAGGTATTCACGGTACTTTATGCGGAGCTATTATAGCACTTTTTATACCTGTTAATATAAAAGGAGAATTTAACACTTCTTTTAAAAAACTTAAAAATTTAACTCGTCCTTTTGTAAATTACTTTATTTTACCGCTTTTTGTATTTATGAATTCCGGTATCCTTTTAGAATATTTTGTATTTAAAGGCACCTGTTCCAACTCAATACTTGCTTTAATTTATGGGATAATATTTGGTTTATTTGTAGGTAAGCAATTAGGTATTATGCTATTTTCATATCCATTTGTAAAACTTAAACTCTGTAATTTACCAAGTGATACCTTATGGTTAAAATTTTATTCTATATCTATACTTGGAGGAATTGGATTTACCCTAAGTTTATTTATAGGTAGTATTACGTTTGAGAGTAGTTGCCCTTCAAACTCTATGAGAGCTGCAGTAATAATAGGCTCTTTAATTTCTGCATTATTTGGCGTAGCCGTTCTAAATATTGTACTAGTAAAGAGTAAAGAACCTAAGAAGCTCTACCTTGAGTAATAGACCCATTTTGTGACGGGCGTGAGGAGTGAAGTCTATAACTAATAGGCAAGCCAACGAACAACAAAGACATTGTTGCGTGGACCGATAAAACCCACGGGGTCCATAAAAACAATAAAAAATACTAATAATTTTAGTATTTTTAACTGGATCCCGTGGTCAAGCCACGGGATGACAGAGATAAAATTGATCCGCACAACAATGCTAACAACAAAGCACAAAGTGGGGATCAGTTTACTATACTCATTAAATAACGATGATAGGATTTTAATAACACATCATATTTTTGTTTGGAAAAAACAGGATATGGTACTATATAGATATTATTAGAAGAAGGAATCGCTTTTTCAAGCTTATTTAGCATAAAAGGCATATTATAATTATGCTCTACTAAAATTATTGAAGTAAGATTATAAGTTACAATAAAATCAACCGCTTTCTTAATATTATCTTCTTCAGACATTATTTTATTCGGAGCAAGTATTACCTGCTGTTCTATAACATTCCGTTCCTTTAACAAATTTTTTAATTGCTCTGTAGATTCTATACCGGTAATAAATAATATAGGTGCATAGCCTGCTTTAAGCAAAGCAATACCGGTTTCAATTTTATGTCCTCCTCCTGCAAATACTATTATTGCATTAGTGGTATTACTATTGAGCTTATAAGAATTTATTAAATATACATAATAACCAAGACCACCAACCCAAAGAGCAAAAATTGCTAAAATTGTGAGTAAAAATTTTCTGATCATTTAAATATTTTATTAAATTCAGTTTGAATAATTTTATCAAATTCAGACATTTCAATATGAATTCCTAACTGATTTAAAGATGTTACTAAAGAATTTTCAAGTCCACAAGGAATAATCCCACTAAACTTACTTAAATCTGTTGAAATATTTATAGCTACACCGTGATATGTAACCCATTTTCTTACTCTAACACCTATTGCAGCAATTTTAGCAAATTCATCTTTTCTTACTTTTACCCAAATTCCTACTTTATCTTTAATAATATATGCTTTAATTCCAAAATAATTTAAGCTATTTATAATCCATTCTTCAAGCATCTTTATATATAGCTTTAAATCTTTGTGTCGATTTGGTGAAGCTAAATTAAGAATTGGATAAATAACACGCTGACCCGGTCCATGAAAAGTAAATTTACCGCCACGTCCTGTGTAAATTACCGGAATATCACCGTAATTTAATAATTCTTCTTGTTTATAATTAGTACCGGCTGTATATACTTCCGAATGTTCAACTAAATAAACAATTTCCGGCTCATTATCACTAATTACTTTGTTAACGTAATCTTCCATTAATTTCAAAGTAACCCGATAATCCATAAGATTCGGTATAGTTATAAATTGTAGCATATTATAAATGTGTCATACCGCGAGCTTGTAGCGGTATCTATATATTAATTTTTTGTATACTGCTACAAGCTCGGGCTTGTTGTATAGCTCAACTTCACTCTTGTCATCCCGCGACTTGATCGCGGGATCCAGCTTAAAATACTAAATTATTAATATTTTTTATTGTTTTTATGGACCCCGTGGTCAAGCCACGGGGTGACATAGTGGGGTTTACCGAGCCATGCAACAACGCCTACAAGCTCGCAGTATGACATCAACTTTGTTGTATCATATAATTACTTAACTCAGATTTATATTTCAATATTAATGCATCTAAAATTGCTATGGTTTCAGCATCCAAATCGCCAGAAAAATTACTAGGACGAAAATGTACTTGAAACGAAATTATAACATCTTTCGTTTTAGAATCTAAAATTCCGGTAGCTTCGAGTTTATAACCGTATGTAATAAATTTTTGCTGAATTGCTGCAATATCGGTTATGTCGATTTGCGGCAATAGATTGTTAAACACTTGCTCATCATACCAAGCTCCAATATCGTTATCATATAATAGTTTCCAAGGAAATAGTGGACCAGGGTCCTGTTTTCTACCTGGAGCAATGTCAGAATGCCCAACCACTCTAGTAGGTTTAATATCATATCTAGCGATAATCTGTTTACACAAACTTATGATACTATTAATTTGTTGCTTTGAATAAGGCAGCCAGGTTATATTATTGTTTTTTGCATTTACTTCAAAAGCAGGATTTACGATTTCAATACCGATTGATGTATCATTAATACGCTCATGACCTTGCCAGTAACTTACTCCGGCATGCCATGCTCTATCATGCTCTTCTACTAATTGAAATATATGTTCAGGGTTTTCATTGTTTATTAAATAATGACTACTTAACTTTTCACCGGTTAGAAAATCTAAAGACTGGTTAAAATCACACTGTGTATAATGTAGCACTAGGAATTTAATACGTTTATCAAACCCCACAGCTCTATAAGATGTTTTATCGATTACTATCATAGTTTAAAGGATGTTAATCTTAGTTAAAAACGGCTTTGTTGCATGGCTCTTATGTCATTCCTGCGTGGTATTGTTGTGTGGACCTGTTTATCCGTCATTGCGAGCAGCCGTAGGCTGCGTGGCAATCTCATGAAATAATAACAAACTCCTGAGATTAACTCCTGAGATTGCTTCGTCAATTTACTATTGTAAATTTCCTCGCAATGACAACCTTCAGTATCTACGCAACAATACCTACTCGCAATGACGATTTGCTATCTATACAAAAATAGCTTCAAAGTATAACAAGAAAAATTTTGATGGTGCCGGATATCGGATTTGAACTGATGACCTACCGCTTACAAGGCGGTTGCTCTACCACTGAGCTAATCCGGCATATTAATATGATTATAGGGAAAAGTATATAATTTGGTAGGAAAAACTTTATCGTATGGATCTAAAAACGCACTCGGTGTCATACCGTGGCTTGACCACGGTATCTAGTTAAAAATACTAAAATTATTAGTATTTTTTATTGTTTTTATGGACCCCGTGGTCAAGCAACTAGGTGACATAGTGGGTTTTACCGGCATACGCAACAATGCCTGCTCGCAATGACGAAAATACACTACAAATTAAGCTTCTTTAGCTTCCTTTTTACTTGGTCTAGCTTTGCGGTTTTTTACTTTAACTTCCATTTCCTTTTTAACTTTCTCAGGAAGAGTAACACCTGCTTGCTCAATAAATTTTGCGACTCGCTCGGTTGGTTTAGCACCGGTGCCAAGCCAATATTCTATACGATCTTTTTTTAAAACCACACGCTCACTATTATCTGAAGCAAGCATTGGATTATAAGTTCCAACTTTTTCTAAAAAGTCACCGTCACGAGGTGCTGTTGCGTTAGCTACTACTACACGGTAAAAAGGACGCTTTTTAGCACCGCCTCTAGCTAAACGAATTTTTACTGCCATATATTACTTACAATTATTTTATTTTTTCTTCTTTAAAAAGAACATGTTTTCTAACTACTTTATCATACTTACGAAAAGAAAGCTTCTCGGTTTGGGTTTTCGGATTACGTTTTTTTACCCAAAAAACACCTGTGCCGGTAGTACTTACTAGCCTTACCAAAACATTTTTATTTTTCTTTGCCATTAGCTGACACCTTAAATCAAGATATTATTTATATTATTACTCAAGAAAAGCAGAATAAAACGAAATTGAAAAATAGTCAAGTAAAATACTTTACACAGAGAATAATATATACTCCAATAATAGTAACGAAGTTTTATTTGGAAAAGAGCAAAGCGTTTCATATTTTTTGATCCTCACGTAGTTTATCTACGCTGCGGTCAAAAAATATGAAACAACTACGCCAATTTTTCAAATAAAACGGGTTACCGTCCAAACAAGCGTTCGATATCCTTAAGCTTCAACTCAATATAAGTAGGTCTGCCGTGATTACATTGACCTGAAAACGGCGTATTTTCCATTTGACGTAGTAAGGCATTCATTTCATCTGCCGATAATTTTCGTCCTGCTCTAATAGAGTAATGACACGCATAAGTTTCCGTCACATGCTCTATTAACTCCATCAAAGCTATATTCTCACCGAAATCCGATAAATGATCAGCGAGATCCTGAATTAACTTTTGTACGTTTACATCTCCAAGGATATTTGGAATTTCAGTCACTATAATAGATTTATCACCGAATTTTTCTAGAGTTAAACCAAGTTTATATAGTTTTTCTCTATTTTCATATAAACAATCTGCTTTTTTTTCATTTGGCAGTTCTACTATCTCAGGAATAAGCAAACGCTGTTTTATTAACTCTTCCGTTTTAAGGTAATCTTTTATTTTTTCATATCCTAAACGTTCATGTGCTGCATGCTGGTCGGTAATTACTATACTATCTTCGGTTTGTGAAATAATATAAGTAGTATGAAGTTGTGCTTTAGCTGCCCCAAGTTTATATTGTTTATGGACTTGCTGCTCATGTTCTATACGTCTTTCTACTTCTTGTTCTATTTTAGCGTGCGGTAATGTATCGATTAGTTTTTGACAAGCAGTATTTGGCGTAGGTTTAAAACTAGGCGACATAGCAGGTCTATAATCTGCCGGTTTACTATTCACGCTTACAGCTTTACTTACTGACGGTTGTTTGTTAACTAAAGGATTTTTAAATAACTGAAGAGCATCAGAGGCGATAGTAGTAGAAGTAACATGGCTTTTATTCGTTAAAGCATTTTTAATTGCTTCTATTAATAAGTTTCGTACATAATTCGGGTCATGAAACCTAACCTCTGCTTTTGCCGGATGTACGTTAACGTCAACAAGTTGCAGATCAATTTGTAAGAATATAGCACATAGCGGATAACGATCACGAGCTAAATAATCCTGATATGCTACCCTTAAAGCTACTTGTAGCAACTTATCTTTTACCGGTCTATTATTGATAAATAAAAACTGATCTTCACTTGAAGCTCTATTATATGTCGGGATACTAGTATAGCCGCAAATAGAGAAATCAGGAGTTTTGAAATCTATATAAGCGGCATTTTTTATAAAATCATCACCTATTACATCAATTATACGCTGTTTTAGGTTAGTTTCTGCATCTTTATTTTGTCCTTTAAACTTTAGAAGATTTCTGTCATCATGTGTTAAGCTAAAAGAAATTTCAGGATGTGCTAGAGCGATTTTCTTAACCACGTCTACAGTTGCTGCAAGTTCAGTCTTGTCGGCTCTTAGAAATTTTAAGCGAGCAGGTGTTGCAAAAAATAAATCACGTATCTCTATTTTAGTACCTTCATTATGGACAGAAACAGTAACTTGTTTTTCATTGCCGCCGATTAACTTAATCTGAAATGCTTTGTCAGCCCCTTGTTTCCTAGAAGTAATTAGCATTTTGCTAATGGCAGCAATAGACGGCAGTGCTTCACCTCTAAAACCGAAAGTATGAATATTTAGGAAATCGCTTTCATCAAGCTTAGAAGTTGTGTGACGTTCAACGGCAATTTCTAATTCCTTATCAGTCATACCGATACCGTCATCGGAAATAATGATTAGATTTTTACCGGCACGTTCTAAAATAATATCTATTTTGGTACTACCAGCATCAACAGCATTTTCAACTAATTCCTTTACTACCGATGCGGGTCTTTCTATAACCTCACCGGCAGCAATTCGGTTGATAGTACTTTCTGAAAGAAATTTGATAGTCATTTTGTTACTAATTTAAATTTCTTACTACAATATGGGCAGATAACTTCCTTTTTTTCTTTATCTATCTCTAAATAAACTTTTGGATGGTCATATGGAGGTTCTTTGCCCTGGCAAGATACAGATACATCAACGCTATTAACAATTTCCATAGATTTATACATTATTTCTTTAAGTGAAATCTAATATAAGTTACTTTTAAATAAAAGACAAATAATAGTTGATTTGTTTCCAACCGTCACCCCGTGGCTTGACCACGGGGTCTAGTTTTTTTTAAATTGTTTTTTGGATCCCGCGATCAAGTCGTGGGATGACACAATAAAAGGAGATGAAAATGAAAGACAAAGTAGCAGTTATTACCGGTTCTACTAGCGGTATCGGGCTTGAGATAGCAAAACATTTTGCAAAACTTGAGTCTAAAATAGTTATTAACAGTTTTGCAAAAGAAGATGAAGTAGCCAGAATTTTAGCAGAATTGAAAGAGCTTGGTGCAAGTAGCGTATTTTATCAAGGAATAAATTTGGCAGAACCTGAAGAAATACGTTCTATGTTTGAGAGAATAATAAAAGAATTCGGTAAAATAAACATATTAGTAAATAATGCCGGTATTCAGCATGTTGCTCCTATCGATGAATTTCCTGAAGATAAATGGGAGCAAATTTTGCGTATAGATTTAATAGCCTCTTTCTATACTACAAAATATGCAATACCGATTATGAAAAAAAATGGCTTCGGGCGAATTGTTAACATCGCTTCCGCTCACACATATGTTGCATCACCTTTTAAGTCGGCATATGTAGCAGCAAAGCATGGTATCCTTGGACTTACCAAAACTGTTGCTTTAGAAGTGGCTGAGAATAATATTACAGTTAATGCTATCTGTCCCGGTTACGTCAACACACCGCTCGTGCAGAATCAAATAGCAGATACTGCTAAAGCTAAACATATCAGTGAAGAATCGGCACTCCGGGATGTAATCCTTAAATCTCAAGCTACGAAAAAATTTGTAGAAGCTGATGAAATAGCAAACTTAGTAATATTCTTATGTGATGAAAAAGCATCATCAATAACAGGTAGTGGACTCTTGATAGATGGGGGCTGGACGGCACAGTAGTTATTAATTCTTAATATTTGTTAGTTATTTCTCAATAACTAACAATAAAAACTTCTTGCAAAAATTTAATTTACTCCTTTACACTTGAAATAAATCAAAATTTATTCAAGGAGGAATTTATGCCAGAAAAAAAACATCTACATTTTCAAACTGAAGAAATTGAATTAAATAGAGTAAAAAATGCCAAATTAATTCATTTTAAAGATGAACTGGGTAGCCCCATAGATGGGCAGTTAGTTATAGGAAAAGTTGAAGAAGTAAAAGAAAAAGAATTTTCTAGACCCGTAGAAGTTGAGGTAAAGCGTAATTTGGGTAAGTTAAAAAAAGCTCTGGCCTATCTTGGAATTATTAAAAATACTAAAAAAGTTATTAAAGAAGAAAAATATACGGAAAAAGTAGTAAGCAAAGAAGAGAAAATTATAGGTACTTATGAATTAGGCAATTTTACTAATGATAAGAATTCCATAGAAGAAGTGTTGAGAGATAA
>NZ_JWSW01000015.1:0-28854 GCF_000828125.2 Rickettsia asembonensis
TCAACACTCCCTTTATCAAAATATAAGCCAAGCAAAACCATTTTGAAGTCATCCATTACCTGCTTCTACAGATCATTCAATAATTCTTCCGGAAATGGAAGCAGGATTCCATGTTCTTTTAGAAAGATAGATAGTAGCTGATACCGGCATGGCATTTCATCAATCATGGGTTCTTGAATATGAAGCAAGTTTAGGCGGTGAAGGACAGGGAGATCATGGTGGTCATTGTTAATGCAATTAATTAGGTTTAAAGTAACTTATTAGCAAATTGTCATGAGCTTTAAGCGGCTCATGGCATTGTTTGCATGGATACCTAAGTCGTCATTGCGAGGAAATTACGTAAGTAATTGACGAAGCAATCCAGTTAAAAATTCTGATTTACAGAATTTTTATTACTTTTTCTAGATTGCCGCGTCGCCTATGGCTCCTCGCAATGACGACCTGGGTATCAATGCAGACAATGCCTGCTCGCAATGACGACGAAAAACTGTCCACACAACAATGCTTAAATTCCGTTATTATCTACTCAAAGCTTTTAGACCTTCCTTTAGACCGTCTTTTATAAAGGAAATTTTAGCTTGTTTGCTGTCTGCGGTAATTAGTTCTAAATAATTATCATTAGATAAAATCGCGTCTAGATCGTCTTTTGTAATAATAGCTAAAGCCTGACAGCCGTTTACCGTACAATTTACGTATTTTCCGGCTGATATTCGTTTGTCACCGCTATTAATAACTGTACCTGCCGGAATTTGAACATTTGATGGGACTATTTCTATTATCTTTAATTCCTGTTCTTCTTGCTCCCCATCGAAATAACCTATGTGATAAATGGCTAATATTTCTTTTTCTTTATCTTTCTCTAGATTATTAATTTGTTGTGATAAGAAGCAAAGTTGTTTTTTCTCATTATTAAGAGTACAATTTAAGGTCCAAGCTCCGTACTTTTTGGGTGCTGTTGATGCGTTGACGTTTTCTATGCTATACAAAACAAAAGTGCTGGTTATTATAAATAACCCGCTAAAAACAAAAGCAATTTTCTTTATATATTCTCTCATATAGTTTTTAACCTTTTTAAAATATTTTCTTTTCCTAAAATTTCTGTAATTTCAAATACGCTAGGCGAAGCCGTCATACCTGTTATTAAAGCTCTTACGGGTTTCATAATGTCATTTAGCTTTAAGCCATTATGAGTTGCTATTTCTTTAAATTTATCCTGCACGGATTCCTTATTAAACTGCTCAAGTTCGCTTAAGCCTTCTATAACTTGTTTGATTAAATCTGTATCACAATTTTCTATTATTTCTTTTGCATCTTGGTTGTAGATGATAGGCGAATCTACTAGATAAATTTGAGCAAGCCGTGCTAGTTCAAGTAATGTTTCGCTTCTAACTAACAAGCTCGGCATTGCTTGTTTTATATAACTTACCTCTTTCTCACTAATCTTATAATTTTGTTTCAATATCTCTACAGTCTTTGAAGTTAAGCTATCATTGTCAAGCATTCTTAAGTAATGGGCATTAAGGCTATTCATCTTAGCAAAATCAAGCTTAGAAGGTGATTTACCGAGTGAATCAAGATTAAACCATTCTATAGCCTGAGCCGGTGAGATAATTTCATCATCACCGTGACTCCATCCAAGACGCAATAAATAATTACATAAACTTTCCGGTAAATATCCCATATCCTTATAAGCTTCAACACCTAAAGCTCCATGCCTTTTGGATAATTTTGCTCCGTCTGCTCCATGAATTAACGGTATATGAGTCATGCTCGGTACTTCATAGTCAAAAGCATGATAAATAGCGATTTGCCTTGCTGCATTGGTTAAATGATCGTCACCTCTAATAATATGAGTTATACCCATATCATGATCGTCTACTACAACGGCTAGCATGTAAGTAGCAGTGCCGTCACTACGCAATAATACCATATCATCGATATGAGAGTTTTCAATTACTACCTCGCCTTGTAAAGTGTCATGAATGGTTATACTACCTTCACGAGGTACTTTTAGGCGTATTACCGGTTTAATATCGGTAGGGTAGGTGGACGAATCTTTATCATGCCATTCGCTATTAAAAATAAAATGTTGTTTATTTTCTAAAGCTTTTTGTCGCTGTCTTTCTATTTCTTCTTGGCTAGTAAAACAATAATATGCTTTACCTTCTTGCAGTAATCTTAGTGCCGCCTCTTTGTAAAGATCATTACGTTTAGACTGAAATATAACTTGACCGTCCCAATCAAGCCCTAGCCATTTTAGACCTGAGAATATGGCTTCTACCGCTTCTTTAGTTGACCTTTCTTTATCAGTGTCTTCAATGCGAAGCAAGAATTTACCGTTATGATGCCTTGCAAACAGATAGTTAAAAAGGGCAGTTCTTGCTGAACCTATATGTAAAAACCCCGTCGGTGACGGAGCAAATCTAGTAATTACGTTAGTCATATTATCTTTTTTAAAATATATACTAAGAACTGTGTCATACCGTGGCTTGACCACGGTATCCAAAAAACAACTAAAAATACTAATAATATTAGTATTTTTAACTGGATTCCGTGATCAAGTCGCAGGATGACATATACTCTTTCTCCCCAAACACATAAAATAATTCACGTCTATATCATCGCTTAATTTCCATTCATTTTTAGCAGGATCATATACCAAGCCTTTCAGCTCTTTAATTTCAATGTCGGTATCCGTAAGCATTTCATAAATTTCCGACGGTTTTAGGAATTTGCTATAATCATGAGTGTTTTTAGGTACCCAACCTAAAACATATTCAGCAACTATTATTCCAAGTACATAAGCTTTTTTAGTACGGTTAATCGTAGAAATTATTGCCATACCGTTTGGCTTAATATGCTTGACCAAATTTAGTATAAATTGCTGCACGTTTTCTACATGCTCAATAACCTCAAGACAAATTACCGCATCATATAGCTTGTCACTCTGTAATTCTTCTATAGTAGATTGTAAATAATTTATTTTTACGCCGTTTTCCTTAGCATAAGCAGTTGCCGTTTCAATATTACTTTGCAGAGCGTCAATGGCTGTAACATTAAAATCTTGAGCCGCTAGAGGTGTTGCAATTAATCCTCCGCCGCAACCAACATCTAATATTTCTAATTTAGAAATATCGTTGTAATGCGAGGTTATTTTCTCTATTATATATTCAAGGCGAATAGGGTTTATTCGGTGTAAGATACTGAACTCTCCGTCCTTATTCCACCAATTATGAGAAATTTTCTCAAATTTTTCTAATTCTTTTTTATCGATTGAAGACATAGTCTATGATTCTTTCCAATTTCATCCCGTGGCTTGACCGGTGTTGTTGCACGACTCGAAAACCCATTCGATGTCATCCCCGCGAAAGCGGGGATCCAGAAAAATAACTTCAATATTGATATAGAAGTTACATATTTGATAAAATAAACATATAAAAAACTTGTTTTTTATATGTTTTACTGGATTCCCGCCTACGCGGGGATGACATAAACGAGCTATACAACAATACAGGCTTGACCACGGGATGACAAGAGGCTATACAACAAACATATATAATATACTCAGATGACTTTAATAATACTAGCCTTAATTTTAATTAGCTGCATATTTGCTCCCCTTGGCTGCATTGCCCTATGGAAGAGATATATTTATTTTGGTGACGGGCTTGCTCATAGTAGTTTTTTAGCGGCCAGCATAAGTATTATAGCACATTTCCCATTAATATATTCAGGGATAATAGTTGCGATTCTTTTTTCATTTTTTGTGTTTATTTTTAAAAATAATTCTGAAAAAAATGCAGTTATTAATTTGATTTCTAGCTTTATGTTAGCTGTTGCTTTGGTTATTAATTATTTTACTTCTTTGCAGAATAATATAGTGAATTTGTTGTTTGGGGATATTTTATCCGTGTCTTTTAATGATTTGATTATACTGGGGGTAGTGCTAATAACTATTATAAGCTTTATAGTATATTTTTATAATCAAATTCTTCTTATAATCATCAATAGAGATATTGCAGTCATAAAAGGCTTAAAGGTTAATATTATTGAGCTAATATTTTTACTTCTTCTCTCATTATCAGTATTTTCTGCTATAAAGATTGTTGGAGCATTGATGATAACCGCTGTTTTACTTATTCCTGCTATGATCGCACGGTTTATAGCATATACCCCCTCTCAGATGATTATAATATCAATTCTTATCTCTTTATTTATTAATTTTTGTGCTGCACTTAGTTCTTTCTATTTTGACTTACCTTTAACTCCATTGTTTATTATATTAGGTACGTTTATTTATTGGCTACTGTATTTGAAGCGATTATTATGAATAAAAATGAATTTACTGAATATGTCAAAGAATTGTTAGAACCGTATAGTTCAGTAGCCGTTCGTGCAATGTTTGGTGGATATGGTATATATAAGGATGGTGTTATGATAGGAATTATTAAGAGCAATGAATTATATTTTAAGTCAGACCTAAGTACTTATGAATATTTTCAATCTTTCGGTTCTGAGCCATTTGTATATCAAAGTAAAGGTAAACTTGTAACTTTATCATATTGGAAGGTGTTATCTGAAATTATGGAGGATCAAGAGTTATTAGGCAAGTGGTTTAAATTAGCGTTGAATGCTGCTATTAACAGTCAAAAGAAAAAATAAATGTTATCCCGTGACCCCTCTGGCGTTGTTGCATGGATCAGTTTTATCTCTGTCATCCCGTGGCTTGACCACGGTATCCAGTTAAAAATACTAAAATTATTAGTATTTTTTATTGTTTTTATGGACCCCGTGGTCAAGCCACGGGATGACACCGAACGGATTTTTTGGTCCACGCAACAATGCCTTCCCGCATAGGCGGGAATAAATCTAGGTCTTTTAAAAACTACCCAATAGTGCTATGATAATAACATTATTTTACTTGTATGTAAGGATATTGTCCGTTAAATTTTTTTATGCGTTCTTCAATGCTTGTCTTAGGTTTATACTGTTCCCATTTTTTCATACCCTCTTCAAATTTTCCTATAGGAGTATTTAGAAGTTCAATAATAGGCTCAATATCTTCTTGTATTATAAAATCTAAATCTAGCATTTCAAGATTTGCTATAACGTCGCGTGTTATAGAATCCTCTTCTTCATTTTCCTAATCTAGTAATTTTGTATAACCGCCAAAAATTATTTCTATAGTTTCATAAAATTCTGCTGTGGTTATTTTATCTTGCTGCCAAGCTCGTAATAAACTTATTAAATATTCTCGAGTTACTACAAAAGTTCTTTCAGTTACTGACATATATTTTCCTTTTGTTAAAATTCATTATACGTACTTATCCACATTCTTCATAATCGCAAGATAGTCTATCTTACCGTTTGCAAGCAGAGGTATTTCTGAATCGGTAATAATTACTTTCGGTAAATGTAGTAGAGAAATTTGAGCTTTAGATACAGTATCTGCAAAATTTTCTCTATTTATATCGGAACCGGTAGTAAGTAAAATAATTTTTTCTCCGTGTGTTTTATCGGCGATGGAAATAGCAGCGTGCAAGGAATCAGGAGCAATTTCGCTTGCAAGTTCTTCAATTTTTGTAAGAGATATCATTTTCCCCGCTATTTTAGCAAAGCGTTTTAAACGTCCTAAAATTGTTATATATCCTTCAGAATCTATTTTGACTATATCGCCGGTGTCATACCATTCTTTATAAGTATGGTTGCTTTCTAAGTCTAAGTAACCAAGCATGATGTTAGGACCCCTAATGAATAAACGTCCCCCTTCATTTATTCCCTCTACTTTCTCAAGCTTATAATCAATTTTCGGTAATAATCTTCCTACTGTGCCTGCTTTATTATGTATAGGGGTATTGCAAGCTATAATAGGTGAGGCTTCTGTAATCCCATATCCTTCAAAAATACGTATGCCATACTTATTAAGCCAGAATTGTCTTGTAGATTCTTTTAATTTCTCGCTACCGGCAAATATATAGCGTAATGAGTAAAAATCATATGGGTGAGCGTAATTAGCATAACCGTTTAAAAAAGTATCGGTAGAAATTAATATAGTTGCTCCGATATCGTATATAACTTCAGGAATGCTGCGATAATTTAGTGGAGAAGGATATAGAAACAGCTTAATACCGTTTAAAGTTGTAATAATTGCACCACCAAGACCAAAGCAATGAAATAAAGGTAATGAGTTAAATACTATATCTTCAGGACTAAAAGGTACTTTAGCAGTTATTTGATATCTATTAGTTTGTAAATTTCTGTGAGATAGTAATACGGCTTTAGGTTCTCCTTCAGTGCCTGAAGTAAAAATTATCACTGCCGGTTTTTCGTCATCACGATTACGACAAAAATAATTATAATAAGTTTGGGCAAAATAACTTCCTATTTTTGCTTTTAGTTTTAGAGCTGTACCAATCTGATTTTTAAAATCTTCTAAATATATTATTTTAATACCGAAATCTAATAAGTTAGTTATTAATTCATGTAAATTTGCTTTCTCGATAAATTGTTTTGAAGTGTAAACTACTTTAATTTGTGCAAGTTTACAGGAGTTAATAATAGTACTTATGTCGCTGCTCCAGTTAATTATAGCAGGAACATAACCGCTAGATTGCATGGCGTAAAAAGTAATTAACGTATTCGTGGTATTAGGCAACATTAAGCCTAAATTTCTGCCAAAGATATTATTCTTTTTAATTAAATCACCTAGGATAAAAGATTTTAATATTAAATCTCGATAAGTAATCGCATTATTTTTAAAATCATCAACTATTTTTTTCTTAAATCCATGAATTTTAGCAGCTTCTATAAGAGATGAGAATAAAGTATTTTTATAGTCTGAACTCTCAAACATCATGTCAGCCATGATATCATAAAGAGTCCTAGATATATAACTGCGTCGTTCTTGATTATTTGCAGCATTCATATTAGCGAATTTTACCGGCGGTAAAACGGTTATAGTAATTTTAGGAAATATTTTTCTTTTTAATATGTTTTTTAATTTTGATAAATGAGTAAATTGAGTACCGTCTATTCTAACCGGTAAAACGGTAGCACCGGCTTTATCGGCAATCATTCCCGGTCCTTCATATATTTTCATTAAAGAGCCGGTAACGCTTATTCTACCTTCAGGGAAAATTGCTACTTTCTGATCTTTTTGTACTTCTTTTACTAAAGTCTTTATTGCCATTGGGTTACTTGGATCAACCGGCAAAGTTCTTGCCATACGTAAAAACGGTTTAATCCACCATATTTTTTGTATATCAGGACTAATTGCAAAAGTCATTTCTTCTCGTAAGTAAGTAGCAATTAGCGGCGGATCGAGATATGAAATATGATTAGCGACAACTACTACTTTTTTACCTGCTTTTTGAAAATTTTCAAATCCTTTAACTTCAACCTTATACATAAGATCAAAACAGATTTGGAATATTCTTCGCAATAGCTTAAACGGAATAATTTTAACTTCAGGTATTAAACGGTAAATATATATAGTAACGATTATATTAGCTAGGCTAATAAATAATATAATCCAGGGTATAGTGAAATTTAGGTAAAATAATAAAGATAAAATAATTGTTGATCCCACCATAAAAATAGAATTAATGAGATTATTAACGGCAATAATTCGGCTACGATGAGCAGGATTTGCATAATGCTGTAATATAGCAAAAAGGGGAACGATATATAAACCGCCTATTGCTGCTAAGAAAAATAAATCTATAACTATTCGCCAATTATGTCTTTTTGATAAAAATACCAAAATACTTTTTAGCTGAGTAGGTTCATAGTTAACTGAGCTAATTCTACTTGCGAAGAATAAATCAATACCGAAAATACTAATGCCCAGGGCTGAAATAAATAGATATTTTACGGTAATCTCATCTTCAAATATTTTGCTACATAAAAACGAACCGACCCCAACACCAAGCGAGAAAACCGCTAAAAATAAGTTAGCAACATTCTCATCGGCTTTAAAAGTTATCTTAGCAAGTAAAGGTATTTGTGAAATTATAGCAGCTCCGATAAACCAAAACCATGAAATACCAAGTATAGCTAAATATATCTGTTTTTTTGCTTTGGCATATTTAATCATATTTATGCTTTCATCTATAATATTAAAATTTATTTTAATATCACGATTTGCATTTTTAGATTTTGGAGAGAAAAGGCTTGTAATGAAGCCGAGAAAGGCGATGGTAATTAAGGAATAAATTATAAAATTATTGCTGATTGTATAATAGCTGCCGATTATAGTACCGATAAAAATACCGATAAAAGTTCCGGCTTCAACAAAGCCGTTAGCTCCAAGTAGTTCGTCTTTAGTTAGGTGATCAGGTAATACGCTATATTTTATTGGACCGAAAAAAGTAGAGTGTATACCCATTAAGCAAATAGAACAGAACAGAATTAGCAGATTATTATGATGAAATCCATAAATTGCAAAGGCAATTATACCGATTTCACAAATCTTAATAATCTTAATAAGGCTTGCACGTTCGTATTTGTCGGCAATTTGTCCTGCTATGCTTGCGAATATTATGAAAGGTAGTACAAAAGTAGCATTAGCAATTAAAACGAGTAGATTATTATATTTACTTAAAGAACCAGTAATGTTGTAAGTTACAAGGATTACTAGAGCATTTTTTAATATATTATCATTAAGACAACCACATAACTGTACTATAAAATTTGGTAAAAATCGTTTATCTTTGAAAAGATATAATTTGTTTGTGTCCATGATGTAAAATATTTTAAATACCGATTTTGTTGGATTCAAATCGTCATTGCGAGGAAAAATTGAAAATTTTGACAAAGCAATCTCAGGATATTTGACAAGATTGCCACGTCGGGACTATGTCCCTCCTTGCAAGGCATTGCCCGCGTGGATCAATTTCACCTCTGTCATCCCGTGGCTTGACCGGCGTTGTTGCATGGCTCAAGAAATCTGCTCGATGTCATTCCTAGCTAAAAGCGGGAATCCAGCATAAAGCGAGATAAATCAAGCTTTTAATTTCAAAAATTTGTTGTATTTATACCTTTTTTTCTGGATTCCTGCTTTTAGCTAGGAATGACATAAGAGCCATGCAACAAGCCCGGCTTGACCACGGGGTGACGTAGGTTTTACCGGTCCACGCAACAACGTCTCCTTGCAATGACGAAAAAATCAATCCATGCAACAAAATCTAAACTCCCCAAATATTAGCAATTTATATTAATATGTCAAATTGCATATAGATAAATACTTTTTAATGAGGATTATTTAAATCTTCATAATAATCGTGCATTGCTTCTCTATTAGCAGGAATATTATTATTAGATTCCTCTATATCCTGTTTAGGAATAAAAAGAGAAAAAATTTTACTAATTTTAATTATTACTTCATGTAAACTCATATTTATTCTCCTAAAAATTATTTTCTATTCTATCGCTCTTTATAGATATAAGGACCTAGTATCAATATTTTTCTTTATTATTCTTTTCTTTTTGTACTTTCTTTCTTCTTTGTAAATTCTTTTTTAAAGCAGTTGATAAGTTATTAAATTTAGCTGTCGGTTTGGCTTTTTTCGATGCTTCTTTGGTATCTTCGGTAGATGACATAAATAATTATCTTTTCACATTAGCATTATTATATTATATTATGGATATTTTGGAAATAAAACTATAAATAATCTATGAATCAAAGTAATATAATCTCTCCTGAGTTACTGGATGAGAGAAAAAATATTGCAAGGCAAGGGGGCGGTGAAGCTAGGATCAACGCACAACATCAAAAAGGTAAGTTAACTGCACGAGAACGCATAGAAGTATTATTAGATCCGAATAGCTTTACCGAAACAGGTATGTTTGTATCCCATAGATGCAATAATTTTGGGATGCAGGATAAAAAGTTTTTAGGTGACGGTGTTGTAACGGGACACGGTACGATAAACGGTAGGTTGGTATTTATTTATAGCCAAGATTTTACTGTACTTGGTGGCTCACTCGGTGAATATCATGCTAAGAAAATCTGCGATATTATCGATCAAGCTATAGCAACCGGTGCTCCTGTAATCGGTATTAACGACTCAGGGGGGGCAAGAATTCAAGAAGGGGTTGATGCTCTTGCCGGATACGGTGAATTATTTCAGCGTAATGTTTTAGCGTCTGGTGTTATCCCTCAAATTACCTTAATTATGGGACCTTGTGCCGGTGGTGCGGTATATTCTCCTGCCTTAACCGATTTTATATTCATGGTTAAGAATAGTTCTTATATGTTCGTAACCGGTCCCGATGTAGTAAAAACCGTTACGGGTGAAGAAGTAAGCCAAGAAAAGCTCGGCGGTGCTAGAATGCATACCACTAAAAGCGGTGTTGCCGATCTTGCATTCAATAATGATATAGAAGCATTGCTCGAAATTCGTAAGTTCTTTAATTTCCTTCCGTCATCCAATCGTAGTCCTCTTCCTGTTCGTTCGACTATTGACCCTGCCGATAGAGTCGATATGTCTCTTAGCACGTTAATACCTAACACTCCTAATAAGCCTTATGATATGAAAGAGCTTGTTGAGCGTATCGTTGATGAGGGAGAATTTTTTGAACTACAACCTGATTTTGCGAAGAATATCATTATCGGCTTTGGCTATATGGAAGGTTATCCAGTAGGATTTGTGGCTAATCAGCCTTTGCATTTAGCAGGATGTTTAGATATAAACGCCTCAAGAAAAGCAGCAAGATTTATTAGATTTTGTGATGCTTTTAATATTCCTATAGTAAGCCTTGTTGATGTACCTGGATTTCTGCCTGGTACATCCCAAGAGCATGACGGTATTATTAAACACGGGGCTAAGCTGTTATACGCGTATGCGGAAGCTACAGTGCCGAAGATTACCGTAATTACCCGTAAGGCTTATGGAGGTGCTTATATAGTGATGAACTCCAAGCATCTTAGAGGCGATATAAACTATGCTTGGTTTAATTCGGAAATCGCTGTTATGGGTGCAGAGGGAGCAGCCGAGATAATATTTAAGGAAGAATGTAAAGACCATGAAGCTAAAAAACAAAAAATCGATGAATATAGAAAAGTAGTAACTTCGCCTTTTGTTGCGGCATCTAGGGGATATTTGGATGATATTATAAGACCGCAAAATACTAGATGGCGAATATGTAAGGCATTAAATTTCCTGCATACTAAAAAAATAGAATTACCTTGGAAGAAGCATGATAATTTGCCGTTGTAATTGTTATTCCTGTGTGGATAAATCGTCATTGCGAGGAGGCATTGTTGCGTAGACCGGTAAAATCCACTCTGTCATCCCGTGGCTTGACCACGGGATCCATAAAAACAATAAAAAATACTAATAATTTTAGTATTTTTAACTGGATCCCGTGGTCAAGCCACGGGATGACAGAGGTGAAATTGGTCCACGCAACAAGACCTTGCGAGGAGCGAAGCGATGTGGTAATTTCGTGCCAAAGTCCTGAGATTGCTTCGTCAATTACCTCCTAATTTCCTCGCAATGACAAAAACTAAAATTATAACAAAAAACTATGAATAAACCATTATTTGATAAAATTTTAATTGCTAATCGTAGCGAGATCGCCGTTAGGATAATACGTACCTTAAAAAAGATGGGAATAAAGTCGGTTGCAGTATATTCTGAAGCAGATACAAACTCAATGTATGTACAGCATGCAGATGAGGCTTATTATATAGGTGATTCCCCTGCAACGGAAAGTTATTTATCTATTAAAAATATTATTTCAGCGATTCGTGAAAGTGGAGCAAGTGCAGTACATCCAGGTTACGGTTTTTTATCGGAAAATCCAAATTTTGCTAATATCCTAAAAAGAGAAGGCGTTGTTTTAATAGGACCGAGTGCCGGAACTATTAAAAAAATGGGCGATAAAATTGAAGCAAAGAAGATAGCGATAGAAGCCGGAGTTAGCACCGTTCCGGGTTATATGGGAACTATAAACGATGTTAAGCAAGCGGTGGATATTGCTAAAGAGATTGGTTTTCCGGTAATAGTAAAAGCGGCTGCCGGTGGCGGTGGGCGTGGTATGAGAGTGGTGAATAATCCCGCTGAAATGGCAAATGCTTTTGAGTCGGCAAAGCTTGAAGCAGCCAATAGTTTTAGTGACGATAGATTGTTTATTGAGAAGTTAATTCAAACTCCCCGTCATATCGAAATTCAGCTAATTGCCGATCAATACGGCAATAGTGTATGTCTCGGAGAGCGTGAATGTTCAATACAGCGTCACCATCAAAAAGTAATCGAAGAAGCACCAAGTTCTTTTATTACTGAAGATATAAGGCAAGAAATGTATCGGCAGGTAATATCTTTATCTGAAAAAGTTGGATATTATTCGGCTGGTACTGTTGAGTTCATAGTAGACAACGATAAAAATTTCTATTTTTTAGAAATGAATACAAGGTTGCAAGTCGAGCATCCCGTTACTGAGCTAATTACCGGTATAGATATCGTTGAAGAGATGATAAAAATCGCAGCTGGCGAGAAATTATCATTTATGCAAGATGACATAAAATTAAAAGGTTGGGCATTTGAATCACGAATTTGTGCCGAAAACCCAAGCCGAGGTTTCTTACCTTCTAGCGGTAGAATTATAGCTTATTCCGAGCCTGCAAAGAGTCCTAATATCCGTATAGATACAGGAATTGGGCTTGGCGGTGAAGTAAGTATGTTTTATGATTCGATGATTGCAAAATTATGTACTTACGGTGAAACAAGAGAGCAGGCGATTGAGGTAATGCGTTCTGCTTTGAGTTCTTATATAATTAACGGTATTGCTCATAATATCAGTTTCTTAGAAGCTGTAATGCTACATCCCCGCTTTGTTAGCGGCGATATTTCTACTGCCTTTATTCAAGAAGAATATCCTGACGGTTTTTCTGGAGCTAGTCTAACTTCAGAAGTAACTACCGTATTTTTAGCAACGGCTATTTTTATTTATATATCAGAGCAAAGACGTGCTTCTTTAATTTCCGGCAATATTAACAATCAGGCTAACAAAATAGGTACAAGATGGGTGGTAACTATCGATGATAAATTATTCCCTGTATTAATTACACCTGTTGAAAACGGCTATAATATACGTCACGAAAGCGATAGAATATATATTCGTAGTAACTGGAATTTAGGTAACGAGCTTTTTACTGCTATAATTAACGGTAAAAAGACAAATGTGAAAATTGAGAATATCAGAACCGGTTATTTATTATCGCATGCCGGTATTAGCGTAAAAGCCTTTGTACGCTCTCCTCGTATATCAGAACTTGAAGCGTTAATGGTCTCAAAAGTAGTGGTAGAAGAAAGCTCCGAACTACAAGCTCCTCTAAGCGGTCAGATTGCTGCGATAAAGGTGAAAGAAGGGCAGGAAGTGACGGCAGGACAAGAAATTATGATTTTAACTGCTATGAAAATGGAAAACCTGATTCTTGCCGAAAGAGACGGGAAAATAGCTAAAATTTTTGTTAATGAAAAGGATAATGTTGTAAGAGGACAGATATTATTAGAATTTGCTTGATATATTCTGCTATCGCTATTGCGAGTGGGCATTTGCCCGCGTGGATCAATTTCACCTCTGTCATCCCGTGGTCAAGCCTATAGTACTGGGCAGTTTTTGAGAAGACCTCGATGTCATTCCCGCGAAAGCGGGGATCCAGGCTAAAAAATCTTAATTTCAAAAATTTTCTGTATTTATACTTTTTTTCTGGATTCCCACTTTCGCGGGAATGACATAAAGAGCATACCGGTCCACGCAACAATGCCTATGCGGGAATGATATAAGAGTCATGCAACAAAGCAATCTTATTGCAGGAATAACATTAAACTAACTATTAAACTTAGCATCAAATAGCTCTTTATGTATCACCGTCCAAATTAGGTGTGTCTTCACCAAGTGCTTTAATTTCATTAAGTGAAAAGAATTGTGATTTAGCAATTTCTACTAATCTAGAACCTGTTTTAGTTTCAGTATTAGCATCAGAAACATAACCTCCTTCTAAAGGTAATATGTGCGCTGCAGTGGCAAGTGCTTCCGTGTTTTCTTCAAAAACCTCTTGATAAGGTAGGTTATGAAAGAGGTCTATTATCTCTTCTTGTGTTATTTCTGCTTTTAACATCTCTATAATTGTTATATATTTCTGATGCTTAACAAGACTATGCTTAAACATCGAAATATCAGCTTTGTGTTTAATTAATAATTTGCAAACATCTTTATATATAGGATTTTTCGGCTTATCTATAAGTGCATTTAACGCTACAAGAACTACGCTACTTCTTTCTAAAATTACAGCATCAGGATTACCGCCATGCTCTAATAAACATTTAAGCATTTCTACATACTTAAGTAGAACTTATTCTTCTTTAGGTAAGGGATTATAATTTGGTTCATAGGATTCGATCGCAGCGCATACTACTAAAGCAACAGGATCTTCTGAATAAACACCGCTAGCTTCTGCACCATGGTCAAACAACTTTTCTAAAATTGTGACATTCCTTTTTGTTATTGCGGATATAACGCCTTGAGATGCCATAGCCTTGCTTATTAATAGGTAATCTATTATATTAATATGCTCCTCCATAGTAGCGATACTTAATATAGCACCTCCGTGTGCAGCATGATCAATTTTAGTATTAATATCAAACCCTTTTCCTTCAATAAAATATTTGATTAAATCTAAACGACCTAGACGAACCACTTCATAAAGACCGTCAGGAGAAACTTTAGATGAACCTATTAATTCTCTAATATCTTCTAAGCTTTTTTGATTTTTTACTGTTTGGAGAACTGTAAAATCTATAATTGTTTTGGAAGGGGATGAATCTATTAACTGCTTAATATCTTGTATGCTTCTATGTGTTTTTATTAAATTTTTAATAGAAAAACATAGAAGTGATTCTGAATCAAAAGTATATACAAATTGCTTGATTTCTTTTATATCTTTGTTATTGTCAATTAAAAAAAGAAGAGGTTTTATTGTATCAGCCTTTTCATCTAATAACTTGAATATTATTTTGTTATCTTTTATTTTAACTGCTCTATTTAATGCTGTTCCATGTACAGGATCAATTTCATTAATTTCCTTATTTGTTATAAGTTGTTTGATTTCTTCTTTAGTCTTTTCTTTTAAAATTTGTTTTTCAGTTTTAAAATAATCTCTTAGAGCTTTATAAGAGAGGCTTTTATGCATAATTTACCTAGATTAATTTATAGCGTACGTACTATAGATTAATCTAAGTAAATTATCAATATCTTAATTGATAGTAAAATAATTTACGATTTCTTAACTTTAAGTTGTATTTGATGGTTCTCTAATTCTACTTTACTTACATAATCAGACGTGAAATTTTTAGAAAACTCGCCTAAAGTTTGTTCTTTAATAAAGTCTCCATAATTATCAATTATCTTAGATAAATCAAACTCGCTTATTATCTCAATTAAAATCCTGTCGGTTATAGAGAAATTGGCATCTTTACGAGCTTGCTGGATAAAGCGTACAATGTCTCTTGCGTATCCTTCTTCTATTAATTCAGGAGTTAGCTCTAAATCAAGTATTAACAAGTTACTATTATTCTCAAAACTTGCTGCTCCTTTTATATGTGAATATGGCTCTAAAATTAGCTTATATTCTTCATTATTTAAGGTTTCACCGCATATAGTTAAACCGCCTGCGATAGCTTCCCACTCACCTTTTTTGGAGGCGGCTATTATCTCTTTCATTTTAGTGGTAAGACGTTTACCGAGCATTGGGAAATTAATCGATAGTTTTTTGCTTGCGTAATTCTCTAAATCATCACGATAAATTACTGATTTGACATTAATTTCGTCTTTTATTAAATCTTCAAAGCTTTTTAGTTTATCATTATGTTTACTAATGATAGTTATAGTTGCAAGCGGTTGTCTTACTCGTATATTTTCAGTACTTCTAATAAACAGGCTATTACTACAAATATCAAGCACGCTATCCATAGTTGCAACTAGCTCATGATTTACCTCAAAGCTTGAGAGGTCAGGGTAGTCGCATAGGTGGACGGAAATAGAACCGTCATTGCAAGGCACTGATGGGGTGTCATCCCGTAGCCCCTCCACGGGATCCTGTGCCACAGGCTTATCTCCTGAGATCCCGCGATCAAGTCGCGGGATGACATTTCTGTCCATTAGTCCCTTATATATCGCCTCCGAAATCATAGGCACTAATGCTGACATCGCAATAGCTATGGTCTCTAAACATGAATACAGAGTATTATAAGCATTTTGCTTATCTTCATCTTTTTCGCTTTTCCAAAATCTAGCTCGGCTTCGTCTTATATACCAGTTATTTAACACTTCAAAAAATTCTGAAACTGCATGATAAGCCGTTTGCGTATCGAAATTATCTAAACTCTCTTCAATTTTTTGTACGGCTATTTTAAGCTTAGATAATATATAAATATCAAGTACGTTTTTAGAGCTAAAATTAAGCTCACCTTTAAGCGAATCGGCATTAGCATACATCGTAAAGAAATGGTAAGCATTCCATATAGGCTTGATAAATAGACGAAGCGTATCAAACACCATCTTACCGTCTTTATCGATTAACAACTCCTGACCTTTAACAACGTTTGAAGATAGCATCGTAACTCTTAATGCGTCAGAGCCGTATTTATCAAATAATTCCAGTGGATCAGCGTAGTTATTAAGACGCTTTGAGAGCTTTTGACCGGCAGCGTCTAAAATCACGCCGTGGCATATACAATTTAAAAACGGCGGACGATCAAATAAAGCGGTAGATAGCACCATTAAAGTATAAAACCAACCACGTGTTTGAGCTGAATACTCAACTATAAAATCAGCCGGAAAATGATCCTCAAACCATTTTTTATTTTCAAAAGGGTAGTGGGCTTGCCCGTATGGCATTGAACCGCTTTCAAACCAGCAATCAAACACGTCTTCGATTCTACGCATTGTTGATTTACCGGTTGGATCGTTGGGGTTTGGTCTTGTCAGTTCATCGATAAACGGACGATGTAAATCAGTAACTTTAACACCAAAATCTTTTTCAAGCTCTTCTATAGAACCGTAAACATCTATACGTGGATATTTTGGATCGTCTGATTTCCATACAGGCAGCGGCGTTCCCCAAAATCTATTACGGCTTATTGACCAATCACGGGCATTTTCAAGCCACTTACCGAATAAATTATCTTTAACATGATGTGGAATCCAATTTATTTGCTGATTAAGCTCTACCATTCTATCTTTAAACTGCGTTACCTTTACATACCACGATGGAACGGCCTTATATATAAGAGGCGTATCTGTTCGCCAGCAATGAGGATAATTATGAATATACTGCTCGGTTTTAAGCCAGTTTCCTTGTTCTTTCAGTTTGATAATTATTTTGTCGTTTGCATCAAATACTTGCAAACCCTCTAAGTCAGGAATTTCTTTAGTGAATTTACCGCTATTATCAACAGGGCAAACAAGTGAGATTCCTTTTGATTCGCAAAGTATTTGGTCATCTTCACCGAAGCCGGGAGCCATATGTACGACCCCTGTACCGTCACCCTCAACCACGAAATCGCCTGCAAATATCTTAAAGCTGTTTGGATGATTCTTGAAATAGTCGAATAAAGGCTTATAGCGGAGTCCTTGAAGCTCTGAGCCTTTAATTATCTCAAAATTTTCTTCACCGCTAAGCCCTAATTCTTTAGCATATTTAGGGACGGAAGAAGCGGCTATAATATAACAAACATTTTCTTTAGGGACTAATGCATAATCTATATCACTACCGACTGCTAAAGCTAAATTTGACGGTAATGTCCAAGGCGTTGTCGTCCAAGCAAGGATTCTGTACTCTATGTCATCCCCGCCTACTGTCGTCCCGCGAGCTTGTAGTGGGATCCAGCCTTTTTTAATTGTTTTCTGGATACCGTGGTCAAGCCACGGTATGACACCGAACGTGCTTTTGTTCATGGGATGACATAGTACAAAACTCACCGTTACAGCTTTATCTGCTCGCTCACGATAAGAATTATCAAGTCTTGTTTCAAAATTAGAAAGCGGTGTTTCGCATGTCCAAGAATAAGGCATTACCCGCATAGATTCATACAATAACCCCTTATTATGTAACTCCTTAAATGCCCAAAGTACGGATTCCATAAAATTCTTATCCATCGTTTTATAAGAATTTTTAAAATCTACCCATCTTGCTTGACGAGTTACGTATTCTTCCCAGTCGCTCGCATATTTCATTACCGAAGCTCTGCAATGTGCATTAAACTTCTCTATACCGAAATTAGTTATTGCAAGACGCCCTGAAATACCAAGCTCTTTCTCTGATTGCATTTCAGCAGGAAGACCGTGACAGTCCCAGCCAAAGCGACGCTCAACTTTTTTGCCTTTAACCGTTTGGTATCTAGCATATACGTCTTTAATAAAACCGGTAAGCAAGTGACCGTAATGCGGCAAACCGTTGGCAAAAGGTGGTCCGTCATAAAAAATAAATTCCGATTCTCCATTTCTATCATCAATAGATTTTTGGAATATATTATTGTCTTGCCAAAATTTTAGTATTTCTTGCTCTATAGCCGCAAAATCAGCATTTGAACTAACTTCAGGATAATATTTAGTATTTGTCATTATTTTAGAAATTATTATAATAGTTTGGTTTATAATAATAGATAATGACAAATAGATAAATACATAATTTGTACTAAACTATTTAATTTTTAAGGGACAAATGAAAACCAAGAAACCTTCTAATGCCAAAACTGTGTTATATCATATTCTGGATGTAGGAGGAATATTTTCAAAATATAAGAGAAATAATGAGTTTTCTTTTGAAGAAATAAGAGATAAAGCTTGGATAGAAAATCTTAAAGATAATTATTAGGGGAAAGCAGCGGCAAATATTAAACAACAATCACCGTGGTTATCAGCAAAAGAATCAGAAGAGTTTTTTAAATGAAGAATTTAAGCTCTATAAAAATAAAATTAGCGAATCAAAAAAATATTGCAACTTAATTGTAAGCTAGCCCACGCTTTATATGCTGTATATACTGGATAATGTTTTGATAGTGCAAGAGCAAGACAAGCTCTATCACCAAGTGATAATCCTAGTTGTTTAGTTTTGGTTATTAGCTCTCCGCTTAAAAAAGCCTGCTCCTCATCAAAAGGTAAAATTGTTGGAATGAGATTTTGTATTAGCTTATGTATTTGCTCTCTTGTTAAACCTTTTCGATCTATCAAGAATTTTACTACTTCTGCAATATTTATAGTACTCATTACAGCGTAAGGTAGTACTTCTATAATTTTTTCCTGTCCTTTTTCTTCAGCAAGTAAAGCTATCAAGGAAGAGCTATCTAGAATCACAGATTTATCATTATGAGAAGACATTATTGGACCACAAATTAAAACTTAGAATTTTCTTTATTTGCTTCTTGATATTTCTGCTTTAAAAATTCATCAACAAATGATTCTGATTTAGAACCATGTTGTTTAAACAATGCTTAAGCTTCCTTTACAGCCTTATGAAGAGTTTACTAAATGTAGTTCATTATTAACTTTATTTATAATGAAAGAACCGCCTGCTTTAAGTTTCATAGCGTTTCTAATTTGATGAGGAATTAATAATCTACCGTTTTTATCAATGCTACTATGTAAAGCTTTCATAATTATATCACTTAATAAATTCTAAAATAGAATATTATAATATACATATAGTGTCAATTATTAATCATGGGTTTATTTTAAACCTACCAAATAATTAATATTACACAAAAATATATTTTGCCCCATTAAATATATACCTACGTAAACATTCTAACTATGGGTATATTTGAAGGGTCGAGTAGTTTTTTTATCTGCGAGAAAGTTTTTACTATATTTTCTACGGAAGTCTCAATAAATTTATCGGTTTCAATATAATTCTCCGATTCGTCTTGAATATAAAAAAGAATAGAGGAGACATAAACCGATAGCAATAAACCTCTTTTAGTATAATAGT
Organism: Rickettsia asembonensis; assembly: GCF_000828125.2. Classification (NCBI taxonomy): domain Bacteria; kingdom Pseudomonadati; phylum Pseudomonadota; class Alphaproteobacteria; order Rickettsiales; family Rickettsiaceae; genus Rickettsia; species Rickettsia asembonensis. Next base: position 19,994 of record NZ_JWSW01000015.1, read on the forward strand.
TAAAATCAAGAGATTTATCGCCGGTATAACGCCAAATAGCATCACAACTACGGAATGCAACTTCAGTTCCTTGCATTGGGTTTAACGCAAAATAAGCGGCATTCTTACTATGAATAATAGGGGGTACCGATTTGATTCTAACCTTGACTGCTAAAGATATTTTTTCTCTTATTTTTACCGGCTCTTCTATTTTACTTAAGCTTTCTAGTAGAATATTATCTAAGTAGCTTTCAAAGAATTCTACTATTTCAGATAAACCTTCCGGAAAAATTATTAAACTATAGCCTTTGGCAAAGCTGCATTTTCCTTCTGCCTCTTCAAGTAGCTTATTATTCCATTCATTAAACGGTAATAATTCTAATAAAGATTGCACAAAGCTTATTTTTTTGATATGGTGTTCTTCGAGAATGCTCATAATTTTTAACCTTGACATATGACTTAATTATATAGATAATATAAGTTGTTGTCTAACCCTATAATATCTTTTAAGGAGAGTAATTTTAGTGATACTAGTAAATGTTCACGCCGGCAATTGTGATAATACGCTTAAGAACTTCAAAAAGAAGTTACAAAGAGAGCTTTATTTTCGTAAGATGAAAGAGCAGCGTTATTATGAACCACCTTCAGCGAAGCGAGTTCGTAAAGAGCAAGAATCAGCGAGAAGAATAAGAAAATTTGCTCGTAAGAAAATGTACGAAGATTAAAATCTCAAACAACTTTGAATACTAAATTAAAGCTAGAAATATAAATATTTCTAGCTTTTTTGTTATGTAGATTATTTTATAATTTTCTGTCGTTATGCCATAGTCCGATGTCATTTCCGCAGAAGCGGGAATCCATTACTTTAAAGCTTTTTAAAAGCTCGATTTATCTCACTTTTTTTGGATTCCTGATTCCGCAGGAATGACATAAAGTACAAATATTCCCAATTAGCTTTTTTTATGTTATAAAGAATTGTTATAGCCATATAAACCGTATCTATGCTTAGTTATCTTAAACAAAATTTACGTTCTTATTTTTCTAGTAGAGTACTAATTTTTACTTTAGCAATAGCAGCTATTATTTTTGCCTGTACTACTTTTTATGTGATATCTTTAGAATCAAAGAATTTTAGTACGATTATTGGATTTTTATTAGTTGATTTAGCAATTTTTTTAATTTTAGGCGTTTTACTAACTCAAAAATTTTTTACTCAAAATAGTAATAACGATAGTTCTAAATTACAAAATCGTATTGTAATTGCCTTTAGTTTAGTTGCAGCTATTCCAACTATAATTGTCTCAGTATTTTCTGTTTATTTTTTTAATCTTAGTGTTCAAGCTTGGTTTGATAAGAAGATTTCTACGGTTCTTGATCAATCCGTAATAGTTGCGGAATCTTATATTGCTGAGCATAAATTACAGCTAAAAGAAACGGCTCTAGCCGTTGCTGAAGATTTAAGCGATATGTATTATGATTTAATTCATAATCCTGCTTTATTTACTAAAACACTTAATACCGAAGCAGAGATGCGCTCGCTTGATGAAGCTATAGTTTTAAACAAATCTACTAATACTATAGTAGCTAATAGTTATTTAAGTTTTTCATTATCATTTGCAACTATTCCCGCACATTTAATTAAAAAAGCGGATTTAGGAGAACCGGTGGAAGTAAAATCCGATCCAACCAAAATAAGGATGCTGATTAAATTAAAAGAATATAATGATGTGTATTTATTAGTCGGTAGATTAGTAGATAATAAAATTATCGACCATGTAGATGCAACTAACGGAGCAGCTGCCGAGTATAATAGTCTTAAAAATGAAATAGATAATATACAGATCAAGTTCTCTATAATGTTTATCTTTATTGCCTTATTACTTCTTTTTGTAGCTATAAGTTTTGGGGTTATATTTACCGCTAAAATAGTAAAACCTATTAAAAAATTAGTTACTGCAACTGATAAAGTTAAAGACGGTGATTTAACGGTACAAGTGCCTGAAAATGAAGTAGATAAAGACGAAATAGGTACGCTTTATGCGGCATTTAATAGAATGATTAAGCAGCTTTCCCGCCAGCAACGTGATTTAGTTATAGCACAGAGGGCTATGGCTTGGTCGGATGTTGCAAAAAAAGTAGCCCATGAAATCAAGAACCCGTTAACTCCTATTTTACTTGCTTCTGAAAGATTACTTAAGAAATTTAGTCCTGAAATTAAGGAAAAGGCAGAATTTGAAAATTATTTAAAAATGATTATTCGTCATACTAACGATATTAAAAATATAGTGTCCGAATTTGTTCTTTTTGCACGTCTTCCTGCTCCTAAATTTACGAAGAGTGAATTAGTTTATTTAGTTAAGTATATTGTTGAAGCACGTAAATTACTTAATGATAATATTTTGTATAAATTTGAGTCTAACGTAGATCAATTTGATTTTATGTGTGATGCTACCCAAATAAATCAAGTTATGATCAATTTATTGAAAAATGCAGAAGAGTCAATAGAAGGGCAAGAATCCGGAAAAATAGAAGTTACTATAGATGCTAAAGACGATTTTATTAGCGTCATTGTAATTGATAACGGTAAGGGATTCCCGCCTGAGCTAATAGGCAAAGCTACCGAAAGCTATGTTACGACCAGCAGTAAAGGTATGGGAGTAGGACTTGCTATAGTTAAAAGAATAGTCGAAGAACATTGCGGCATTCTAGATATAGCAAACAGAGAAGAAGAGGGAGCAATAATCGATATAAAATTCGATTTAAAAGAGTTGGATTTAAAAGCCGAACGTCAAAAAATAGGATTAAAATAAAAAAAATAAAATAATTTCAAAATTGTAGTTGACAGGGCTGATTATATCGCATATAACTACACCTATCCAAAGCGATAAATGAAAAAAAGTCGCAGCTGTTTTTAAAAGTAAATAATTAGATATAGATAGTGACAGTAAACATGTACATATCACAAAAGTGATAATTAAACCTGTCAATTTTTTAAAGTAAAACTGACAGAATCAAACTTGAGAGTTTGATCCTGGCTCAGAACGAACGCTATCGGTATGCTTAACACATGCAAGTCGGACGGACTAATTGGGGCTTGCTCCAATTAGTTAGTGGCAGACGGGTGAGTAACACGTGGGAATCTGCCCATCAGTACGGAATAACTTTTAGAAATAAAAGCTAATACCGTATATTCTCTACGGAGGAAAGATTTATCGCTGATGGATGAGCCCGCGTCAGATTAGGTAGTTGGTGAGGTAACGGCTCACTAAGCCGACGATCTGTAGCTGGTCTGAGAGGATGATCAGCCACACTGGGACTGAGACACGGCCCAGACTCCTACGGGAGGCAGCAGTGGGGAATATTGGACAATGGGCGAAAGCCTGATCCAGCAATACCGAGTGAGTGATGAAGGCCTTAGGGTTGTAAAGCTCTTTTAGCAAGGAAGATAATGACGTTACTTGCAGAAAAAGCCCCGGCTAACTCCGTGCCAGCAGCCGCGGTAAGACGGAGGGGGCTAGCGTTGTTCGGAATTACTGGGCGTAAAGAGTGCGTAGGCGGTTTAGTAAGTTGGAAGTGAAAGCCCGGGGCTTAACCTCGGAATTGCTTTCAAAACTACTAATCTAGAGTGTAGTAAGGGATGATGGAATTCCTAGTGTAGAGGTGAAATTCTTAGATATTAGGAGGAACACCGGTGGCGAAGGCGGTCATCTGGGCTACAACTGACGCTGATGCACGAAAGCGTGGGGAGCAAACAGGATTAGATACCCTGGTAGTCCACGCCGTAAACGATGAGTGCTAGATATCGGAAGATTCTCTTTCGGTTTCGCAGCTAACGCATTAAGCACTCCGCCTGGGGAGTACGGTCGCAAGATTAAAACTCAAAGGAATTGACGGGGGCTCGCACAAGCGGTGGAGCATGCGGTTTAATTCGATGTTACGCGAAAAACCTTACCAACCCTTGACATGGTGGTTGCGGATCGCAGAGATGCTTTCCTTCAGCTCGGCTGGACCACACACAGGTGTTGCATGGCTGTCGTCAGCTCGTGTCGTGAGATGTTGGGTTAAGTCCCGCAACGAGCGCAACCCTCATTCTTATTTGCCAGCGGGTAATGCCGGGAACTATAAGAAAACTGCCGGTGATAAGCTGGAGGAAGGTGGGGACGACGTCAAGTCATCATGGCCCTTACGGGTTGGGCTACACGCGTGCTACAATGGTGTTTACAGAGGGAAGCAAGACGGCGACGTGGAGTAAATCCCTAAAAGACATCTCAGTTCGGATTGTTCTCTGCAACTCGAGAGCATGAAGTTGGAATCGCTAGTAATCGCGGATCAGCATGCCGCGGTGAATACGTTCTCGGGCCTTGTACACACTGCCCGTCACGCCATGGGAGTTGGTTTTACCTGAAGGTGGTGAGCTAACGCAAGAGGCAGCCAACCACGGTAAAATTAGCGACTGGGGTGAAGTCGTAACAAGGTAGCCGTAGGGGAACCTGCGGCTGGATTACCTCCTTAAAGACTAAATTAGTATATTGCTTATATTTATATAAGTAATTACTCAGTCCAAATATTTACTGTCACTATCTTTAACTAATTGTTTGCTTTTAACTACTAAGCAGTTTCTTCTACAGGTCTTAAAAATCTTTCTATAACATCTTCCCAAGTCATACTATAAAGCTACTTTTAGCAGCTTTGTTATAGCTATTAGTTAGCAATAAGATAATGTACAATATATAATTGACATATCAACTTTAACTTTATATAAAGTACTAAATAATTAATTTGAAGGTATAAAATGAAACTTTATAAACTTGTTACTATATTAATAAGTACCATAACCTTGAGCAGTTGTGCTACAATTTTTTCCGGTACGACTCAAGATATTCATGTTAAGGTTATAGATAATAAGAATAACACTACTTTAGAAAATGTAGTATGTACTGTTACCGATGGAACTGGAGGAAGTTATGTCTTACAAAATAATCCAGGGATAGTAAAGGTACGTAGAACTTCAGGGTCAGTGTTAGTTGATTGTAAAAAAGAAGGATATAAACAACTTAATGTTGCTGTTGGAGATAATTTTAATAGCGTAACTCTTATTAACGTGTTGTTTTGGCCAGGGTTTATTGTAGATGCCTTAAGTGGATCATATAAAAAATATCCTTCTCATCATTTAGTAGCAATGGAGAATATTGCTCCTTGTGCAAAATAAGAAATTATTTATATTTTAAATAATTGCGAGGAAAAATTGAAAATTTTGATGAAGTAATCTAATTAAAATGCTAATTTCTAGCATTTTTTTATTGTTTTTCTGGATTACCATGCTCTCTACGTTCGCGGTGTTGTTGCATGGCTTAAAAAATGCGTTTTATGTCATTCCTGCGAAAGCAGGAATGATATAAATAAATCATGCAACAATGCTTATGTTCATTCGCTAATAGCGATATCTGTTGATAGTTATCAATACCTGTCTACAGAATCTAGTAATTCTTGACATATTTTTATATTAATAATATCTTTCTATTAAAATTTGGGAGATATTTAGATTAACTTATGAAAATTTCTAAATCACAGGCAAAGATACTTTTTTCAGCATTAGATGAATGGAATAACACTGGTTTACTTGATGATAATACGACTATATTACTTAAAAACGATATAGAAATATTAAATTTTGATTGGAAGAAATTAGCTAGATATTCTTGTTGGATTTCTTTAATATGTATAGTTATTGCTATTAATGCTATTTTGTCTGATCGTTATCTACGAGAATTATTAGAATATATTTTTAAGCCCCGTATCTGCTGAAATTTATTACCTTATCAACTTTATCGGGAATAATTTATTTTGTTGGTTTTAAAAGACAGCAACAAAAACCAGAGAAAATTTTTAGCAATGGGGTAATATTATTTTTAGGGGTCTTAACCAATGCTTGTGCTATTTATCAACTAGGAAAAGCATTTGATTCAGGGAGTGGCCATTTTTCCATTTTATTGCTTTTATCTTTTATTGTTTATGCCATATTAGGATATTTCTCTAAATCAAATTTAATTTGGTGCTTTGCTTTAATTTCACTAGGTAGTTGGATGGGAGCAGAAACCTGGTATATGTCAGGATTACTTAGGTATGAATTATCCATTACGTTTTACATTATTTGGAGGAATCTTAACATTTTCTGCTCTTGCACTAGAGGAAAATAAAAAATTCAATCATTTTACTCAAGTAACTCTTGTAATTGGTTTATTATATTCATTTATTGCAATGTGGTTATTATCAATATTTGGAAATTATGACCCTGAAGATTATTACTTAAAGTCGATAAAACCGATAGAATTATTTCATTGGTCTTTATTATTTGCCTTAATGTCCGGAGCAGCTATTTATCACGATTTAAAACAAGATAATTCAATAACTAGAGGATTTGGAGTTACTTTTTTATTTATTAATTTATATACAAGATTTTTTGAATATTTTTGGAATACAACTCATAAAGCAGTATTTTTTACAATTCTAGGAATAAGCTTTTGGTGGCTTGGAAGCAAAGCAGAGAAAATTTGGAATCTTACTGCAAAAAAATAATTAATATATAAAGTTCTGCTTTTATAAGGAACGTATATATTCAGATAGAACTTAAAAAATTGGCAGTAATGTCTTTTTAAGTTCTCGAATGCTGAACATTTAATAACTGTTTTCATTCTTCGTCTTGTGAACTCTTTGCTTTTTTTAGCTGCAAATTATAAGGTTTTTTTGAAATAGGGTATATCCTCTCAAAAATCTTATCAATTAAATCTATTTTGTTAACAGTTCCATAAAGTAGTTTTAAGCAATGATATGTAAATTAATTATTTTTAATTCATAAAATATCTTAATAAAACATAATAAATATCCTACAATAATATTAAAAAATATTAATGGTAAAATATATGAATTACTTAGGATATGGTGGTATTTCTCTTGGAATAATACTTGCAATAGTAATATCGTTTAATGTGAATAAATCAATATTATGGGCTATCATTCATGGATTTTTTGGATGGTTTTATATTGTATATTATTTGTTATTTAGAAAATAGACTTCTTGCATAACCTCTTTTTAAAGATGATTTGTATGTTAATCCGGTATTGCCGCGTGGACCTGCTTTTCTGTCTGAGCTAAGAAGAATTACGTAGTAATTCGACGAAGCAAGGAAGAAAAAATCTGATTTACAGAATTTTTTTATTATTTTTCTGGATTGCCGCGTCACTTCGCTCCTCGCAATGACGATTAGATATCCATGCAACATACCTACTCGCATCCTAATGTATTTATATACGCTGCGGTGGCAAGTGCTTTCGTGTTTCTTTCTAAGATAGGTTATGTAAGAAGTCAATAATAGGAATCATCTGCAAGAATAAAAGCTTTAAGTTGCTTTAAAGAGTGAAGTTTGTTAATCTCTACAAAAACATATTTGAGATTATATGATAACTACATATTTAAAGGAAAATAATTCTATAGTAAAAAATGAAGAATATATTATTAATGAATCCACATTATGGGTTGATTTATTCAATATAACCGATGAAGAAAAAGTAATAGTAAAAAATACATTAAATATAGAAATACCAACTTTAAAGGATATATCACAAATTGAGATTTCTGAGGGTTATATGTTGAAAATGAGGCGTTATATCTAACTATTACGGAACTCGTTAATAAAGAGCAAGAGTTTCCTGAAACACATTCTATAGTATTTATTTTGCATAAAGGTTGTCTTATAACAGTTCGTTACGTAGAATTAATACCTTTTAATGACTGTATAAATAAATTTGCTAAGCAGCTTAATAACAAATATAATGCAGAAAATATTTTATTTATGTTACTTCGTAATATGGTAACAAGATTATCGAATATTGTACAGTCGATTAGTATGGATATTGATGATTATGGACGTTTAATACTTGATAATAACATTAATGATTTGCGTATAGATCATACCAATGTATTAAAGAAAATAGGTCGAAAAGGTGATTTACTTTCTAAAAGTCGTGAGTGTTTATTTTCTTTAACTATGGCTATTCAATATATTTTAAAATCTCCACAAATAACTCAAAATAAAGCATCTAAGGATCTATTAGATACATTGCTTCGAGACGTAGACTCAATAATTAATTTTTCACAATTTATATCTAGTGAGATTGCAAGAACTCTAGATGCAGCACTAGGTATGATTGCTATTGAACAAAATAATATTATTAAAATTTTCTCGTTGGTTACTATATTTTTTCTCCCACCTACCTTAATAGCCAGTATTTACGGCATGAATTTTACCGTAATGCCTGAGCTTAAATCACCGTATGGTTATCCTATAGCCTTATTCTTAATGCTATTATCTACAATTATTACCTATAAATATTTTAAGAAACGGAAGTGGTTGTAAGTTTTTATTTATAATAGTTTGATAGAATTTTACATAAAAATCAATGATTGTATTTTATAGTCAATTGATTTGGACTCGCCTACTAGTTATAGGCTTCGCTCCTTGTATGAAAATCCAATTGAATTAAATATATAACATTGACACTATTTTAATTAATTATTATATTACCAAAAGTTAAAATTTCTTAAATTTTAATTTAATAATAATTAGGGTTTGAATATAAGCGAATTAGATTTTGAAGTAGAAAAGACAAGTTTTGTAGTAAGTGTTATTGATGCTATTGAAGAGTATATAAAAGCAGAATTTTTATTTGACTATGAAAAGCAAAAAGAAAATTTTCAGTATATTTACAATAATTTAAAGTACCTTAACCATCAATGCCTATTGAGAATGCTAAGGTTATGAAAGAGTTTTTCAGATTAAAATCAGAATTTAGAAAATATATTAAAGGGAAGTGTTGAGAGATAA
>NZ_JWSW01000016.1:0-28024 GCF_000828125.2 Rickettsia asembonensis
TCAACACTCCCATTATATAATTCTTTCTTATCGAGCTTATTTATACCGGGTACATCTTTTAAAGTTTTATCTAAAATACTTGCAAATATTTCTTTATTATCGTTTAAGTATTTTTTGATTTCGGGATTATCTTTAGTTAACATTACCAATTCTTTAGCTAGTCCCGTATAATCACCTTTAACAAATCCATCAAAAATCTTTTTTAATGATTCAGGATTATCAAGTAATATAGGCATTACATTCGTAAGTTTTGTAACATCTTTTGTTTCTAGCCCATAATTTACAAGCTGTTGTTTTATAGTTTGGCTATTTTTTTCATCTTTTTCTAAAACCCCTTTAATTAAATTATCGAATAAACCTTCTTTACTTTGCTCTATTAATATATCTTTTAACTTAAATGAAGGCTCGTTAAAAGCATTAATTACACGGCTTGTTACGTTCATATAATCGCCTTTATTTATATCTGTAATAATAGCATGTGCAATTTCCGGTTTTGACATAACTTCGCCTACTATACTAAGCATTTGTTTATCGAAATTATATTCTTTCGTCATGCTTTGTATATTCGGAGTATTTTCAATAATAGCTGAGACAATATCTGGTAAGACTATTTTATTATCAGCAAAAAAACTTTTTAATTTATCGTCGCCTGCTACCATTTCTAAAGATTTCTCAAGAGCTACTATTACTCCTTGATTTGGAGCATTAAGAGTATTAAAAATCTCTTTTGTTTCAGGCATTTTATTTAATAAAGTAGGAATAGTATCTACAATACTAGGATCAACTTTATAACTTTCAAAATATTCTTTTAAGAAAGGTTTAGCTTGTTCTTTAGTTTCTATTAAGAAACCTTCTATAATTATTTGTTTTTCAGGAGATAATTTATTAAACCTTTTTAGAGCAGTAGGATTGTTTATATTTTCAGCCAGCTCTTGTTTAAACTCAGGATGTTCATTAAATATTTTTATAACTTTTGCATATATATCCTTACCTTGAGGTTTTTGTAATATATCATCAAAAGCTTTTATATAGTCGCTTGGAAGTATTTCTATTGCTCCGGTACGTATATAATCTGCAATATCTTTTCCTTTTTCATTAAAAAATTTCAAGAAATTTTTATCGGTAGATAACATTTCTAATGTTTTAGAAGTCACTTTATTATAGTCTGGTACATCTTGCTTTAGCTCAATTGCAATTTCTTTAATGCTTTTAAGTACATTATCATTTTTAAAACATTCTTTTAATGTTGTAAGGCCCTTTTGATCTAGAAAACTACCTTCTTGAAATTCTCTAAAACCTGCTTTTGCTAAGATTTGTCCTATTTTTGGTAAATCATCTGCATGGTTTTTTAGAAAATCCCATATTTCAGATTTTTCAAGAACGGATTTTTGAAAGTTTGAATCAAGATATATATCAGAGGAGCTTGCAAGTTTAACAAGATTATAACTATTTACGGGATTAGTTAAAGCAAACTTCGCACTTTTTAATAATGCTCCTATGCTAACGGGTAATATTTTTTTCTTTGGAGATGCGAGGTCATAAATAAAGCATTGTAAATGCCTTATCTGTATCAGGAGAAGATAATGTCCTTTTAACAGTTTTATTAAAATTCTTTAATTTAATATCTTTAATGGAATTTGTAACTGCCATAAAAATAATGAAATGTATTTAATTACATAAACATTAAATTATCTTAAAATTGATTCAAAGAAATAAATTAAGAACTACTTAAATATTTTAATTTTTATTTCATAATATGATAATTAAATCAATTTGATCTAAGATTTATGGAGTTATCTGTGTATTTTTTTTATTTTTTGTAGGTAATGATTCGTAAGTATGTGATTTATCGTGATTATCCACTATATGCACTTTACTATCTAAATTTGAAACTATATTTTTTGCTTCTTTTAAAACATTTAGTTTATTAATATTTTCAAATTCATTCTTAAAATTATCTTTTAACTCTTCATTGAAGGTTTCTTTTGGTAAATAAATTCCACCGGTAATAGTGCCTGCCCAAGTATATTTAGATTTAGAATTTAAAGTAGAGGCAATATTACTTGCTAACTTTTCTAGATTTTTTGGCTCTAAAAAATTATTTATATTATCGGGATTCTCTTTAGAATATTCAGAAACGATAGGTTTTAGCATCTGATTAATCATGTAAAAATCTTCACCTCTATTATCACCTTTATCAAAAAGTTTTTGTGATATTTTCTCGCTTAAAATATTTGCCAATAAATTACTCTTAATATCTTGTTTATTTGCAATATTTTCATATAAAGGGTTCAATATTTGTAATGGAGAATTTACATGATTTGTAATATGTTTATATTGATTTGTTTTAGGAGTAGCTAGGTTAGTAACCATATTCATAGGTAGCGAATTTAGTTTTTCTATAATATAGTTTTTAATCGTTTGATTTTCTTTGCATAATATATTTACCTGTTGAGCAAATTCTTTTTTACTAAGTAAATTTCTTTTTTCTTCGGCTTGTATTTGTAAAAATACTTTATCAATTGCCTTATCAATTAATTTTGCTTGTTGTTCTTTAATTAGTTTAGGTGCTAAAGGAGGGATAGCCTTATCGAGATTGTAAGTATCAGTAAGTAGTATTAAATTATCGGGTAATTTAGTCTCTGCTAAATTAGTATTTTTAAAATTACAATCTTTTAAAGAAGTTACTTTAGTTAAATCTGCATTTTTTAATGATACGCCTGAGAAGTCAATATTAGATAAATTACCTACTAATATAGCTCCCTCTAAGCTGAATTTTCCATTTTGTATTTTATTTAAATTATTTCTAAGAGTAATTTCATCTATAGTTTTATCTTTAAAATCTTGTGATGGACTAAATACGTCTTTTACTTTTTCAGTAGCATAGTTAAAACCTGCTTTTATAATATTCGGCAATTGGCCTTCAAAATAATTGGTTTTTTGAGCTAGATTATATATAGCACTAGCGGCCCCACGATAATTACTTTGTTCAACCTCTTCTATAACTTTAACTAATTCATCAGGATGGTTTAACATTGATGGAAGTACATTATATAATTCTTTCTTATCAAGGTTATTTATGCCCGGTATATCTTTTAAAGTTTTATCTAAAATACTTGCAAATATTTCTCTATTATCGTTTAAATATCTCTTAATCTCAGGATTATCTTTAGTTAAAGCTATTAACTCTTTTGCCATTCCCGTATAATCACCTTTAATAAAATCTCGAAAAACCTTTTTTAATGACTCAGGTTTATCAAGTAATATAGGCATTATACTCGTTAGCTTTGTAATATCACTCGCTTCCAGACCGTAATTTATAAGTTGTTGTTTTATAGTTTGGCTATTTTTTTCATCTTGTTCTAAAACTCCTGTAATTAAATTATCAAATAGCCCTTCTTTACTTTGCTCTACTAATATATCTTTTAATTTAAATGAATGATCATTAAGGGCAGAGATTATATTACCGGTTAAACTCATATAATTGCCTTTATTTAAGTCTGCAATAATCTCATGAGCAATTTCCGGTTTTGACATAACTTCGCCTACTATACTAAGCATTTGTTTATCAAAATTATATTCTTTTGTTATGCTTTGTACGCTAGGAGTATTTTCAATAATACCTAAAGCAATATTTGGTAAGATTGTTTTATTATTAGCAAAAAAACTTTTTAATTTATCATCACCCGCTACCATTTCTAAAGATTTCTCAAGAGCTACCATTACTCCTTGATTTGGAGTATTAAGAGTATCAAAAATCTCTTTTGTCTCAGGAATTTTATTTAATAAAGTAGGAATAATATCTAAAATTTTAAGATCGATTTTGTAGCTTTCAAAATGTTCTTTTAAGAAAGGTTTAGCTTGTTCTTTTGCTTCTTCTAAGAAATTTTCAATAATTATTTGTTTTTCAGACGATAGTTTTTTAAATCTTTTTAGAGAATGAGTATTATTTATATTTTCAGCTAGTTCTTGTTTAAAATCAGGATGTTCATTAAATATTTTGATAACTAATGAATATAAATTTTTCTTTTCGGGTTTTTGTAATATATCATCAAAAGTTTTTATATAATCGCTTGGAAATATTTCAGTTGCTCCGGTGCGTATATAATTTGTAATATCTTCGCTCTTTTCATTAAAGAATTTTTTGAAATTTTTATCGGTAACCAGCATATCTAAAGTTCTAGAAGTCACTTTATTCCAGTCCGGTAGCTCTTGCTTTACTTCAACTGCAATTTCTTGAAGTTTTTTAAGTACTTTTTCATTTTTAAAACATTCTTTTAGTATTTCGAGTCCCTTTTCATCTAAAGCACTCTTATCTTGAAATTCTCTAAAGCCCGCATTTGCTAAGATTTGACCTATTTTAGGCAAATCATCTGAATGTTTTTTTAAAAATTCCCATATTGGAGATTTTTCAAGAAGTGATTTTTGAAATTCTGGATCAAGATATATATTAGAGGATTTAGCAAGCTTAACAAGATTATAACTATTTACAGGATTAGTTAAAACAAACCTTGCTCCGAGTAACATCGTTTTTAAACTTATACTCTTTGAAGACGATAAGTCCTTAATTGCACTCTTTAATACTTTATTAGCTTTAGAAGAAGATAAAACTTTTTCTACAACTTTTTGATAGTTTTTATTATTTATAACAGCCATAAAATTACTCGAAATTTTTAAATATTCTAAATCTATTTTAAAAAATTTTTAAAAATAAAGATTAAGTATTCTTAATTTTTTTTTATTCTTGTTGTTAATATATATACTTCAACACAACATGTTCAGCATCCGAGGACTTACGAAGATATGGCTGCGATATGGCTGCCAATTTTTTCAAGTTCTATCTGAGTATATTATTTAGCCTCCGCTTTTGGCGTCCATCTCAGTGAATACTTCTTCCCATGAACCGGTGGTCGCTGCTTTTGAATATTCAGTTGCTCTATTTTCAAAAAAGTTCGTATGCTCGACTCCATTTAGCATTTCATCAAGCCAAGGAAGCGGATTATGATTTACCAAATATACATCTTTGAGTCCTAGCTGCATTAAACGACGATCGGCAATATAACGAATATATTGTCTTACTTCATATGCCGTTAACCCCTCAATACCGCCGACTTCAAAAGCAAGTTCAATAAAGGCATCTTCAAAATGCACAATAGTCGTACAAGCTTCATAAATACGTTTACGTAAAGTTTCCGTCCAAACTTCAGGATTCTCTCTTACAAAAGTCTTGAACAGAGTAATAATTGAATTAGTATGAAGTGTTTCATCACGCACTGACCAAGCAATAATCTGACCCATACCTTTCATTTTATTAAAACGAGGGAAATTAAGCATGATCGCAAAAGAAGCAAATAGCTGTAATCCTTCGGTAAAAGCTCCAAATACTGCGAGTGTAGTTGCTATATCTTCTTTGGTATCCACTCCAAATTGCTGCATATAATCATACTTGTCTTTCATTTCCTTATATTTAAGAAATGCTGAATATTCTAATTCCGGCATACCTACCGTATCAAGTAAATGTGAGTATGCCGCAATATGCACTGTTTCCATATTAGAAAATGCCGATAACATCATTAATATTTCAGTCGGTTTAAATACTCGTGAATAATGCTTCATATAGCAATTATTCACTTCAATATCTGCCTGTGTAAAAAAACGAAATATTTGCGTTAATAGATGCTTCTCACCGGGTGTTAAGTTATATTTCCAATCTTTAACATCGTCGGCAAGCGGTACTTCTTCCGGTAACCAATGAATTTTTTGTTGAGTGTGCCAAGCTTCATACGCCCATGGATATGAAAACGGTTTATAAATTGGACTTGCATCAAGTAGTGACATAATTTTTCTTTTATTCTTTTAATTTTTCTATTTCTGTAACCGGTAATCCCGTTTTATTCTTGATATAGTATTTATATCAATTCCCTCAAGTAATGCGTTTTTTGCCGCTTCAATTTTAGCCTCCGCTTTTCCCTTCAGCTTTCCCCTCATTATACTTACTTTTTTGATTTAACTCTTCTGTTTGAGCAGCAAGCATTGCTTTAATATAATTATCATATTCTGCTTCGCTCCAGTTAAATTATTCAATAGTTTTATAGGCTGATAATACTATCTCATCTTTTATATGTTTCGGGGGTTCTTTTACTCTATCGAATTTAGCCATCATATATAACCAATCATCTTCTAAGCTTTCTAACTCATCTGCTTCTTTGGTAAATTTATCTAATTCAACAAATACGTAAGACAAGTATTTAAGTTGATGCTTACCGTTACCGACATTAATAGTTTGATGATAGCTAATACATTCTTTTTCCTCGGGTAATGCCTGAAATCCAGAAGTAATTACTACCATTACTACAGGAGCTAGATCAGCATATTCTTTTCCTCTTTTTAATTGCAAAGAAAATGCTATACAACCGTAAAATTGTACCCTTGCTAAAAAAGCATCGGCATATCCGTTTTGCATCTCAACAATATAAATATTGCCGGAGTTATCTCTAACTTTAACGTCTACTATACTCCTTTTATTCTGCCCTAAATCCGGTACTTGTTCGTTTGAAATATATTCAAGGTCGATAATCCTTAACTCTTCAGGTAGCCTCATAATATTATTAAGAAAGCTTATTAACCTTGTTTTATCCGTAAACAATTTTTAAAATGCTACATCATTCGTTGGGTCTAAATATCTTTGCATAGTTATATTATACTTACTGACAAGCTAAGCATTCTTCGTAATTACCGGCTTCTGCTAACTTATCGTTTTGTTTCTCTAAGTCTTTGAAATCTGCTTTTAGTACATCATGCGACACTTTATCGGCTCGCTGTATTGATGTCGATCTACAGTAATATAAACTTTTTACTCCTTTTTTCCAGGCTTTAAAATGAATATTATTTAAATATTTCTTACTAACATTCCCCGGTAAAAAGATGTTTAAAGATTGTGCTTGCGTAATGTAAGGAGTACGATCGCTTGCCAGTTCAATTAGCCAATTCTGATCAATTTCGTAAGCGGTTTTGAAAACCTGTTTTTCTTCTTTGGATAAAAATGTTAAATGTTGTACTGATCCTTCATGTGTTGCAATCGAAGACCAAACTTGATCATTATTAAATCCTTTCTCTTCTAATAACTTTTCTAAATGTTTGTTACGCACGTTAAAAGAACCGGTTAAAGTCTTTTGTACAAAGCTATTAGCGGCAAACGGCTCTATGCCGGGTGAGGCATTACCTGCTATTACCGAAATTGAAGCGGTGGGTGCTATTGCAGTTTTATTGCTAAATCGTTCATTACTTCCTGCATCTATAGCATCAGGACATACTCCTTTTTCTTTACCGATTTCTATTGAGGCTTTATCAGCTTCAGCAGATATATATTCAAATATTTTTTTATTCCAAACTTTTGCCATAACTGATTCTATCGGTACTTTTTTCATTTGCAAAAACGAATGGAATCCCATCACACCAAGTCCAACGCTTCGCTCACGCATAGCCGAATATTTAGCTCTTGCCATAGTATCCGGTGCTTTATTAATAAAGTCTTCTAAAACATTATCAAGGAACAACATAATAGAATGGATAAATTCTTTATCATCTTTCCACTCTTCATAATACTCTAAATTTAAAGAAGAAAGGCAACAAACGGCAGTTCTTGACTTTCCTAAATGGTCAATTCCCGTCGGCAATGTAATTTCACTACAAAGATTGGACATTTTAACTTGAAGTCCTAATTTTTTATGATGCTCAGGTATGGATTTATTAACACTATCGATAAATAACAAATAAGGCTCACCCGTTTCTATTCTAGTAGTTAATAATTTAACCCATAAATCTCTTGCTCTAACTTTATTTACAACTTTTTTGGTAGCAGGACTAACAAGGTCGAAATCCGTATTGTTTTCAACGGCTTTCATAAATTCATCGGTTATAGCTATACCGTGATGAATATTAAGAGCTTTTCGGTTAACATCCCCACCTGTCGAACGTCTTATATCAATAAATTCTTCAATTTCAGGGTGATTAATAGGCAGATATACAGCTGATGAACCTCGTCTAATAGAACCTTGCGAAATAGCAAGAGTCATAGAATCCATTACTTTAATAAACGGTATAATACCGGATGAATGACCTTTATCACGAATCACTTCATTAATAGAACGAACATTACCCCAATAACTTCCAATCCCGCCGCCGCGTGCAGCAAGCCAAACATTTTCCGTCCATAAATTTACTATATCGTCTAAGCTGTCATCAGTCTCATTTAAGAAGCATGAAATAGGAAGCCCCCTATCCGTTCCGCCGTTACTTAAGATTGGTGTTGCCGGCATAAACCACATTTTACTCATATATTCATATAACTTCTGAGCATGCTGTTTATTTTCGGCATAATAACTAGAAACTCTTGCAAATAAATATTGAAAATCCTCACCTTTCATAAGATATCGATCTCGCAGAATAGCTTTACCGAAAGGAGTAAGTAAATTGTTATGGTTGTTGTTTATAGTTATTTGAAATTTATTTTTTTTAAGCGTGTTCATTATAGGTACTAATGGTGGTGTAGGCGTTATTTATAATGCTTATTTTGAAAAAATGACACCATATTTAGTGTATAGAATCTTCACCTAAGTAGACACGAGAATAATAATTTATTCAATATAAATATTTATTTTTTTTTAGATTTTTGACTTGACACAAATCACTCTTGATTACTATTTATGCTTTCTTAAGGTACACGCAGGCTTATCATGCGGAAGTAAGGCAACGTTGCGTGGATACCGCCCCATCATTGCGAGTAGGCGTTGTTGCGTGGAACAACTTCACCTCTGTCATTCCGTGGCTTGACCACGGGATCCAGTTAAAAATACTAAAATTATTAGTATTTTTTGTTGTTTTTATGGACCTAGTTAGCAAGCCACGGGGTGACATAGTGGGTTTATCGGTCTACGCATGCACTATATAACCGTGAGTTTTATGTGATGCAGTATAATCCCATTCTATTGTAAGCTTTTTCTCACCTTCTAATGGTATAGCAAAGTTTATCCAGTTAAACGTTGAATCTTTTAATTCCGCTCTTATTTCTTCATTGGTAGCATTTACCCAATCTGTATCATCTGTACGCCCACCATTAAGGATATGCCCATCTATAATGGTAGCGGTTCCCCTGCAACATCATTTCCAAAACGCTCATCACTTCCTTTCCCTGTTTCAAATCTGTTAAGTTTCTACTCTTCATTTATTAGCTTCTTATCTACACAAACTTTTTACATTGTGTAAAGAGTGAATATTATTCGACCATGTTTTGGAGCTGGTTGATTTTGTTGTTCTTCATTTTTCATAAATTCGACCTTTATTTAAGTTAAACATATTGGTTCTGTGTACTTTTGCTTTTTTTGCAGAAATAGTTATTCATATTTCAAAAAAACCTTATAATTTGTAGCAAAAAATAACCATAATTAAACAGAGCCTAAGTAACTACAAAATACTAAATGTAGTTATAGTAATAACATTATTATAATTATTAATTAAAATTAATAATTATGTGATATAAAGCTTAAATTATTTTTAATGTTATAATAAAAATACAACTTCCTAATACCGGATGGTAATGTCCAGCATCCTGGGAATCAATTTATGCAAAAAGTCTATTAATATAGCTATGGTTGGGTTACGGTAATAGTGTCTTGAAACGTCCCGGCAGCGGCAAGAGGTTATGAGGGCAGGCGTGCATATACGGTATAGTTTTTTGTGACTGGTCCAAGACCTAACGTATAGCTATCGGTAAATGTTACCGTACTACTAGTCCCGTTACCGAGTATTTGAGTAAAAGCTGCATCTTTGTATAAATTATAATTCAGCTTACGTACCCCGTTAACCATATTTCTTGGATTATAAATATTAGCGTACTAAAAGTTACGGTATAGCTAACAAGTAGTGATAATAAAGCACTACAAGTAACTGAAGCAGTAACGGAAGTTGTTCGCACTGCCACTACATTAAAAGTACCGAAATTTACGGTTGGAACTGATTGATTACATGTTGCAAGCAAAGCCGTAGCATTTCCCGGTATAATAAGCATCATCGTCATTGCGAGCATTTGCAGAAATTGTTGCATGGCTCGAAAAACCCACTTTATGTCATTCCCGCGAAAGCGGGAATGACATAGAGCCATACAATAATACTTTCTCAGAAATAATAACAAAGTCTTCATTTGCATATCGCTTCGCCTAAATCAATTACAAGGTCTTTTAAGTCTCTATTAACCGGCACGCATGACAGCATCTATTATTCTCTTCATTATCATCACAAATAGAGCCGTTTAATACTTCAAGGTCTTTAATATCATTGATATAAACCTTACCGTCATAACCTACAAATATTTCTTCGTCTAAACCTTCAATATTAACCGTACTATCGAACGTTATTGCTATCAAATATAGTCATTTCAACACTTTTAATTATTTTAACATTGAAATCAATAATACTGCTGATTTTGTTTTTGGAGCAACTTTTAAAGCAATTTCCTCAAACTCGGTATTAAGAGGTAGATTTTCATCATCTAATCTTATTTCAGAAGGAACATATGGTGTTACGTTTGGCACAAGCATTTTACCTTTATCATCAGTATAGCCGGCTAATAGATTGTTATTATAAACTCCGACATTTTTTAAACTATTTACTTTAATCAAAGCAAGACCTCCGGTAATCGGTCTCGTCACATAATAGCTTTTATCAATAGAGACAATACCTCCTTTGATATTAAACTGTTTCACTGTTTCGATATCATTTTTCTGCAGATAAACTCCAATATCGTTATTTTTACCGTTACGATTAAGCTGTACGTTATAGTTTGTAGCTTTAGCTTTAATTATATTAGCATTATATCTCCATCCTATATTTGAGGTAACCGGTGAAGAAATACCAAGTTGCTTCGTATGATATTTATTTTGATACGAATCGGTAAATGAAATACTTTTATTACCGTCTAAATTGAAGTTAAATGACATATAGGCAAAATTATTTTTACGTTTACTGTTTAAATCAGTACCTATAGTAAAACTTAAAAAACCTTTTTTAGTAATATTTCTTTGATAAGTCGATGATATTATATTTGTACGTTTACCTTGTTGTATTGTGTTATTTACGACAAAAGACAAAAAATTAACACTTATATTACCAAAATCGGTATTACCGCAGCTAGCTGAAATCTGATAATTTAAACTTGAAAAAGTTTTATCGGGATAGTTATATACATCCTGATAATTGCTATTATTCCAATCTAAATTACTATTAATGTCAAAATATTCCGATTCATAAGTATAACCGCAATTAATTCTTTGAGAACGACCGAAATTTTTGATATTACTTGCAGCTGAAATGCCTATAATTCCAAAATTTCCGATTTTTAAGTTATTAGAGTTACCCTACTGCTCCATTATTTTTCAAAAATTCAAAATGTCCACCGCTTATTAAATAATCATTCATACCAAGCATATAATCGGTATTTAGAACTAAATATTTATAATCATTGCTATATATCGCAAAATCTTGTCTTTGAAATCCTGCTTCATAAGAAAAATTTGAAAGCCCTTCGCGCAGTAAACTCGGTGAGGCATAATAAGGAATGGTGATTGTTTGAACTTTACCGGTTATATCTTGAGTTTTGACTATTAAATCACCTCTACCGGTAATAACCGGAATGTTTGTTACATCAAAATCCCCCATATGAGCTTTAGCATTATATATAGGCACACTATTTGAAAATATTTCTATACTACTTGGAAGTTCTGATTTCCCTCTAAAATCCGGTAACGGATAAGTAACTAAATTCGGTCTAACCGCAAAATTAGTAGTATACTGAATACCGGCAAATCTAGTTGAATTAGACCAAGAAGATGCTTTAGTTATGCTATCCCCTACCCGCCAATTAGTCATTTTATCTACATTCTCATATGTCCAATTTGTTTCTAAACGTGTAAATTTATTTTGGTTTCTTGCAGTATTTTTGACTTTAGAAAAATTTGATTTAACGGCTTCGGTTTGAAGTAAAAAACTATAGCTATATACGCCGTTTTCAGTAAAATAATTAAGTTCCTCTACTCCAGCTAAATAATTAATATCATCATTTTGGCTAAGAGTTATATCATAATTAAGATATGCACCGCTGATAAGTTTAGTATCGACATTTTGCATAGGACCGCCTGAAGCATCAAATGATTGAGGTTGCATTTTTCCGCTGGAAAAGTAATCTGGAAAAGTAATGTTTAAATCTAAATTCTCGAAGTTTAAATCATATTTAGTACCTTTGAGCAAATCTAGATTAATATATGCAGTATCGTGATAGTTCACGAGGCCCCCTGTTTAAGATAATCTTCTTGAATATTAAAATGTTCTATATCTTCAAGAGGAATTAAATAATGACCTTGAGCGTTTTGCACTATAGTTGGGAATATATCGGTTTCGGTATAATTAACTTTTAGCGAAACAATCAATTCGTTGTCGCCCGCAACTTCATTAGAGCTATTCTCAAATTCTACTTCTAGAGGCAATTGGGGCAATGGTCCTAACATTTTATCCTCATGCACGTTTGTATCCGCTGTGGTTTAAGGTAAATTGTCTTCAAGAGATTCGGAGATAATTTCATCTGCAAAGCTTAGCGGTATAAATAAAATAATACCTATAAAAACTGATATTATTTTATTTAAAAAGCACATTAGCTTATTTATTTAAAGTTAAAGATAATTTGCTATTGATATTACCTTGATATTGTTATAGGTATACTATGTTGAACAACAAGATTTACCGTAGAGGTAGCACTATTCTCTAGTTTTACTCTACGAGGTAATTCTCTTAATATGATTCTATAGTCTTTTTCTCTAGTAGAAAATTCTGTGTATTTTTTAAAGCTAACCGTATCAATTGCGTTTTACCGCCGCGCAAGGTAAATGTTACCGGAGTTGCCACTAAATCCGTAGTTTATTTATATTCTTCTGTACCGTTTTCATACACACGTTTTAAAAGAAGCAGCTGAAACTTTTTAGCTGTATAATCATTATTTTGTACCGTCATAGTTGCTATTTTATTATTTTTACTTATCTCTATATTGACAGGTACGATAGTAGCACTAGCAAAAACATTAAAAGTAAATAATATAAATATAATAGGTAGAAATCTTAAAAAATATTTTTTCATAATATTAATATGCTACGGTTACTGTTTGTATCGTTATAAGTATCAGAAGGAACATTTGCCCCTTGAGGTATTTTTCCGTATATTGTGAGCGTTTGAGGTAATCCCGTACCTGTTCCCGGTACCCAGTCGCTTGATTGATTTCCCCAATTTTGAGTTCTTGCTGCATTAGAATAAAGATTATAAGGTAAATAGCTAGTAGTGTTAACGAGGCCTGTCATTTTGCGAGTACTTGTTGTAGCGGCAGGTGCGGTACCGGCATTTAATGAAACGGTATAACCAGTACCTAAAGTACAAGTTATAGTAAGTTTGTTTGTTTGCAAAGAATCAGTAGTTGGAACATACGTACCAAAAGCTAAAGGAGTAGCCGTGACTATACAAGATGGTAAAACCGTTGCACTAACAAGGAAAAAAGCATTAGCAGACGAGGCGAAGCTATTTTCTGCACTTATAGTTAAGATAATAAAACCGATAATATTTCGTAGAATTTTAAAGTTATTTTTCATAATTTTAATAAAAATAATTAATATTTATTATTAATCTTTAACAAATTTTAACGATTTTACAAGGCTAGTTTAAGAAATAGTCATATTTAAATATAAGTTTATGATATTTTTCCTACAAAAAAATTAATATCACTAACCCAAATTAGCTTGTTATAAATAGAAATATAATTGACTATTATAGTATAATTATAGTTTTATTTTTTCAGAGTATAAAAATGGCTACTAAAATAGCAATAAGTCAATTTAAATCTCATTGTCTTGAGATAATAGAAAAATTACAAACAGATAAAGAATCTATTATAATTACCAAAAGAGATAGAGAAGTAGCACAAATATTACCTATAAATACTGAAAAGATCTCAATATTCGGTATGCTAAAAAACAAAGCCGAAATAAAAGCGGATATATTAGAACAAATAGAAGAAAAATGGAATGTATCTCGTCTAGTATAATATCCGACAGTTTTTAAAAATCTCTCTGCGAAAGTGTTTTATTTCTATAAATATACTCACATAACAATTGATTATTTCCTCAATATCCAATAAAATCCTTTTTAAAATTTAAATATAAAAAGTAATGTATAATACTGATGTTGTAATAATAGGTGCCGGTCCGGTTGGATTATTTGCAGTTTTTCAAGCTGGAATGCTTGGTATGAAATGTCATGTTATTGATGCACAAGAAGTTATTGGCGGTCAGTGTATTACCTTATATCCCGAAAAACCTATTTATGATATACCGGCTTATCCTAAAATTGCAGCAGAAGAGCTAATAAAACAATTAGAGCTTCAAGCGGCTTCTTTTAACCCTATATATCATTTAAATCAGCAAGCTATAGAGCTAAATAAACAAGATGATTTTTTTGAAATTAAAACCTCAAGAAATACTCTTATTAAAAGCAAAGTTATTATTATTGCAGCAGGAGCAGGTTCATTCGGTCCAAATAAACCACCCCTTACGAATATTGAAGATTTTGAAAGCAAATCAGTTTTTTATTTCATCAATGATAAAAGCAAATTTGCAGGTAAAAATATAGTTATAGCAGGCGGCGGGGATTCGGCTGTTGACTGGGCTATTTCTCTTTCGGATATTGCAAATAAAATATATTTAGTACATAGGCGGGATAAATTTACGGCAGCCCCAGAAAGCGTAAGGCAATTGAGAGATATTGCAGAAACCGGTAAAATCGAGTTAGTAACCGGTTATCAATTAAATGCTTTAGATGGTAATAATAGTGAACTTCAATCTGTTATAGTTAAAGATCTACAAAATAATACTCGCAAATTAGATGCCAATATATTACTACCGTTTTTTGGTTTAAAACAAGATTTAGGTAGCTTAGCAAATTGGGATTTAAATGTTAAGCTTCACCATATAGAGGTAGATAATTCCTATTATCAAACTAATATAGAAGGTATTTATGCTATTGGTGATATTGCTCATTATGCCGGTAAACTTAAGCTGATTCTTACCGGTTTTGCCGAAGCAGCAAGTAGCCTTCATCACGCTTATAGTAGAGTATTTGACGGCAAGGCTCTACATTTTGAGTATTCTACCACTAAGTATGGGGAAAGGAAGTAGGAGCAGATCGTCATTGTGAGGAGCCATTGTTGCGTGGATCAATTTCACCTCTGTCATACCGTGGCTTGACCACGGGATCCAGTTAAAAATATTAAAATTATTAGTATTTTTTATTGTTTTTATGGACCCCGTGGTCAAGCCACGGGGTGACACAGTAGGTTTTACCGGTCCACGCAATAATGCCTTGCGAGGAACCGTAGGCTTTGCTACAATCTAGAAAATAATTAAAAAAATTCTGATTTACAGAATTTTTTACTGGATTGCTTCGTCAATTACTTACGTAATTTCCTCGCAATGACATTAAAACTGAACGGAGAAAAAAATAAGAGTGAACAATATAATTGACGGTAAAGCATTAGCAAATGAGATACTAGCAGACTTAAAGTTAGAAATTCAAGAACTTAAAAGTCAAACCAACGCTTCACCAAAGCTTGCTATAGTACTAGTAGGCGATAATCCAGCAAGCATTATTTATGTAAAAAATAAAATAAAAAATGCACATAAAATAGGAATCGATACTTTATTAGTAAATCTATCTACTACTATTCATACTGATGATTTAATATTGAAAATCAATGAGTTAAACCTTGATAATGAGATTTCGGGAATTATAGTTCAGCTTCCTTTGCCAAGCTTCATAGATAAAAATAAAATTTTATCAGCAGTATCACCTTCTAAAGATATCGATGGTTTTCATCCTTTAAATGTCGGTTACTTACATAGCGGGATTAGTCAAGGTTTTATACCCTGCACTGTCCTTGGTTGCCTTGCGGTTATAAAAAAATACGAACCTAATTTAACCGGTAAAAACGTTGTAATTATTGGACGCTCGAATATAGTAGGTAAACCTTTAAGTGCATTACTGTTAAAAGAAGATTGCAGTGTTACTATTTGCCATTCCAAATCGCAAAATCTAAGCTCTATCACTTCTAAAGCCGATATAGTTGTTGCGGCTATTGGGTTACCTTTAAAATTCACTACCGAATATTTTAATCCTGAATCTATAGTAATTGATGTAGGAATTAATAGAATTAGCGGCAATAAGATTATCGGTGATGTTGATTTTGAAAATGTTAAATCTAAAGTAAAATATATTACTCCTGTTCCGGGCGGTATCGGACCGATGACTATTGCTTTTTTACTTAAAAATACGGTTAAGGCATTTAAGACCGTATGTCATTCCCGCGAAAGCGGGAATCTAGCATACAGCGAGCTAAATCGAACTTATTAAAAAGCTTTAAAGTACTGGATTCTTGCCTACGCGGGAATGACATTGAATCTTATAAACATTTGCAAGTTCTACATAATTTCTTACGTTATCTTGCATATATTCTAAATCTTGATCAGTTAAATATCTAACAAATTTTGCAGGGGATCCCATCCATAATTCTTTAGATTTAATTATCTTCTTTGGGGGGATTAGGCTTTCTGCTGCAATAAAAGCATATTCTTCTATTACTGCATAATCCATTATTGTAGTACTCATACCGATAAAAGCATTATTATGTATTGTACAGGCATGAATAAGAGAGAGATGACCGATAGTTATATTATCGCCTATTTCTACCGGTCCGTTAAATCTTGAAGTATGAATTACACTACCGTCTTGTACGTTAGTATTATTTCCTATTTTTATTGATTCAACGTCGCCTCTAAGAACCGTATTAAACCAAATACTTGAATTACTACCTATTTCAACATCTCCTATTAAAGAGCTGCTTTCGGCAATATATGCAGTTTTATCGATTCTTGGCGTAACTCCTTTATAAGGGATAATAATCATTAATTATAATCTACCCAAGAAATATTACCGTCTTTACGATAATAAACTATATTGATACGATCATTATTGATATTTTTAAATACTACCGCAGGTAAATCTTCTAAATCCATTTTCATTACCGCTTCTTTTACTGATAATTTTAATATTTCTACAGGCTTTTCAGCGATAATTGCCGGATTATCATTATCTTCGGAGTTAGAGGTATCACTATCAGATTGCGGATTAATAATATATTTGGTACCTTCGTAAGCAATTTCTGATATTTTTACTTTACCAGCATGATGATTTTTGAATTTTGATTTATATTTTCTAAGCTGTTTTTCTAGTTTTGACATAGCTTTATCAAAAGCTACATATATATCGCTACAACTATCATTACTTTTGACTATACTATGTTTACCTGAGCCATATTTTACTATAATATCACATTTAAAGTTAATTCCCTCTTTTGAAAAATGTATATCTATATTTATTATATCGGTAAAATATTTTTTAACGACTTGTGTAGCCCTCTCTTTGGAATATTCTTGTAAGCTATTACCGATCGAAATATGTTGAGCTGAAACTGAAATAATCATAAATAACCTTTATAATCTGAAATAATTAATATATAGGCGTTACTAAGTAACACCTATACAATTAATTTATATTTAGAGTAATTTCAAGTTTTATTACAAATTAATTTAATTTAAACTTTAGCCGTAGAGTTTAGGACGCTTATCCTTATTTTGTTGCGATTTAATTAGTTTTTTAGCAGTCTTTCTTACATAATTAGGCCAATGCCCATTTCTAAGTAAGTAGCATTAAAATTTTCATTATTTTCAAAAAGCCATTTTTTAGCGTTATATTCTGCTTTTGTTGCCTCTTTCTTGGTAGAAGTATTAGTTGCATCTATTATTGCCTGCATAATAATAGCACTTCTAAGAGCAATATCGGGTATAGGATTATAAAGTTTAATACGCTCAAAAGGAGCAGTTAATTTAATGACATATGGTTTAGTCATATAAAACCTCTGATAATTATTAATAAAATAAGATTTTGTTAGTATAAATGTAACTAATAGGTTTTTCTTTTTTAACAAAGTCCTTAAAAAGTATAATAATTTTTAAGGCTTCAACTAATAGTGACTAATTTGGATTAATAATGATAAGCAGTAATATTTAGAGGTTTAGGTGCTGTATATTTTTTGATAAAATAAGATATTTTACTCTTGCGGAAATAGAAGAATTGTTATATATATTGTTATCTCTTATGTATAGGGGGTGTAGCTCAGTTGGTTAGAGCGTCTGCCTGTCACGCAGAAGGTCGCGGGTTCGAGTCCCGTCACTCTCGCCAAGCCCTTTCAGGGTTCCGGGGTTTCTCTTCGTTTTCTAAAAACTTGTCCTATATTAATCGTTTTAACCGTACCGATACTTGCCTCAGTAGATTTCAAGGTAGTGAAAACATTTAATATATCGTTTTGTCCGTTTGCTATAACAGCATTTAAGTTATATGTATTATTACCGTTAAATTCTAAAGTACCACCGTTTGCTCCGAAATCAATATTAGGAGTGGTTAGATTTCCGCTAAGCTGTAATACTCCACCGTTTGTAAAGTTAATATTACCTACAAATATATCATTTGCTATAGTTACATTTTTTGTGTTATCGCCTTGGATATTTATATTAGCAGGGCTATTTGCAGCATCCGTACCTATATTTCCCGTTACATTCCCGTCACCTATAAAATTCAATGTACCGGCAACTCCTCCAGTACCTAAAACTGATCCATCAATCATAGCACCATCATCTAACTCAAATGTACCAGCTTTATTATTAAAGTCGATGTCTCCTGTCCACCCTCCATTAGCTGTAATTGTACCCGTATCTGTATATTTTAATGCGCCAGTAGCAAGCCCTGTAATCACCGTATTTGCCGCAGCATTGGCAACAGTAAAGGTCTCTGCATTCGCCGTATCGCCTATATTATCAGCACCGTTAAATACCACCTCCTCTAAAGCACTACCTACCGCTCCAACATTACCTGTAACCGCTCCATCCTGTAATGTCAATATTGATGTCTGATCAGTTAGAGCTACTGCTCCTGAATATATATTACCTCCAAGACTACTAGCACCAGCACCCAAAGTAACCCGCTCAAGTGCTGCATTATTTCCGCCAATTCCTCCAGTTACACTACTACCGGCTCCAAGTACTAATATACCTTTTGTATTATTATTTGTTGTTACTACTCCGGTTAGCGTAACCCCGTCTGCTAAAGTTAAAGCAGAACCTGTATTAGTCAAAGCTACAGGAGCAAATACATTAGCTGAGAACGTAACGGGATTTGCTCCGATATTTACAAGTTTTAAGCTGCTGCCGTTAGCTCCAATCGTACCGGTAACATTACCGCTTTGTATTGTCAGTGTTCATTGATTATTTGCAGAAGTTGTAATTGAACCGGTCACACCATTTACTATTAACTTACCATCTGCTCCAAATAATATGTTACCACCTGCTCCTAGGTCTAAAGCTTGATTAAATGTTACCTGTCCTATTCATACTAAGTAACTTCGTAAATGCCGTATTATCGACTACGATATTGATGATCTGTACTAACTAATTCATCTAAACTGACCATTGTTATTTGATGCTCTGACATTTCTTTACTTTCTTATTTTTTTTATTACATTATAACCTCTTGCTACTCATATCTCAACACTCCCTATAAGTAAATGTTCTGTCATTTATATTACTAGTATTCACTGAATCTAATTCTGAATTTGGTCCTTCAAATATTATCTTAGCACCGTTATTTAGCAAATTTACATTCCCATTTGCTGCATGTCGTATTATCCGCTATTCTAATATCACCTATATCTCCGGCACTTGGATCATTGATTGTTAAATTAGCATTTATTTGTATTTTTGCTTTTATAGCGTTTAATAATGCAACATTGATTGTATTTTCGGTATTTATTATTAAAGTACCGCCGCTAGCATTACTATTATTAAAAGTAATACCTCCTACATTTAATAGACCGTTAACACTTATAGTTCCCGAAGCTAAAACACTATCTGCAAAAACAATACTATTTACTGTAGTATTACCTTGTAAATTAAGAATCTTACCGTTACCTCCACTACACTGAAGTATATTTAAATTATTTATATTTCCGTTAAGTGTAGCATTCCCTATAAAATTCAATGTACCGTTTACTCCGTTAGCACCGTTTATATTACCCGTAACAATTATGTTGTCATCTAAATTAAGTACTGATGTATTACTTTGTAAATTAATATTAGCAGCTTTTAATATTGTAGAATTAAGTGTTGCGGACCCAAGTAAAACATTTATTGCGGCTAATGAGCCTATATTACCTATATCGCCTGTTATTATATTATCACTGGCCAAATCATGAGCTAGATTTA
This sequence comes from Rickettsia asembonensis, assembly GCF_000828125.2. Lineage (NCBI taxonomy): Bacteria > Pseudomonadati > Pseudomonadota > Alphaproteobacteria > Rickettsiales > Rickettsiaceae > Rickettsia > Rickettsia asembonensis. Next base: position 20,457 of record NZ_JWSW01000016.1, read on the forward strand.
GTACACCTTGACCGTCAACGCCGGTAGTATTTATATTACCCGTTAACGTTGTTACATTACCGTCAAAAAGAGTAAGTATAGAATTATTGTTAGTAAGATTTATATTTGCAGCATTAATTATACTATTACCTACTCCAGGCATATAAATCTGTGCTTCCCCATTGCCTACATTTATTTGAGAAAGAGAATTAGTTAAGCCTATATTATTTGATATAGTCCCTGTACCTGCAAAAGTTATTATACCGTTATTTCCAGCTACCGTATTATCTATCTGAGTTGTAATATTTAAACCGTTATAATTTGTAAAGTAGAATTCTTACCGGCGAAATCTATATTACTAAATGTTTGATTACCGACTCCGGTAATAATTGACGTAACATTATTATTAATAAATTTAAGAGGACCGAAATTAGGAGTAAGCCCTACTGTTGCACTAAGAGGAGCTATTGATACATTTTGACTTACCTCAACCCCACCAAAAGCAGGTAGTGCTATTAATGTATTTATCCCGCCAACAACAGCATTTGCTTTATCTGCCGATATTTTAATTCCAAGCCCTCCAACCGTTATTTGAATAATATCTCCGTTATTAAATACTTCTCCTACAAGACCGGCACCGGTACTCAAGCTTACACTACCGAGATTAGGAATTGTTGCTCCTGCAGCATTAGAGCTAGTGAATAATGTTCCGCATAGCGATGCCGTTGTTAGAAATTTTCTTAATATTTTTAATTTTTTCATTAATATTAACCCCAATACATTAATTATTTTTTAATAAATATTAGTAATTAGTTAAAAAATATTAATATATTTTATATGGATAAAGTTAATTTTAATTAATAATTAGTAATAATTAATAATTTGTAGCAACTTTTTTACAACAATAGATTTTTGGGATTATTTATAAGAAAGTAATAAATTTTATGGATTGAACCGCAGTCGAAAGATTGCGGTGCTATTGCATGGCTCGGTTTTTCCGTAATTGCGAGAAGGCATTACCCGTGTGGATACCACCCCGTCATTGCGAGCAGGCATTGTTGCGTGGACCTGTTTTACCAACTGTCGCCCCGTGGCTTGTCCACGGGGTCTAGTTAAAAATACTAATATTATTAGTATTTTTAGTTGTTTTACTGGATACCGTGGACAAGCCACGGTATGTGATACCGAATGCGTTTTGTGGTCCACGCGGACAATGCCAAACAGGAATGACATCGAGGGTTCTTTAAAAATTATCCAGTACTATCGTATGACCGATCTCTATTTATTTAATGTGGTTTCTACCAAAGCATGCTTAAGTACTTGGTCGATATTTGACACGGATATAATTTCTAGGCTTTCTTTTATATTCGACGGTATATCTTTTAAGTCTTTAACATTCTCCTCAGGAATTAATACGGTTTTAATCCCTCCCCTACTCGCAGCAAGTAACTTCTCCTTAAGACCACCGATAGGTAAAACATTTCCTCTTAAAGTAATTTCACCGGTCATTGCTACAGTGCGGTGTACGGGTATTTTAGTCATTAACGAAACAATAGTAGTAAACAAAGCACAGCCGGCAGACGGTCCATCTTTTGGAATAGCTCCCGCCGGTACGTGAATGTGAATATCAAAATCTTTATAATTGTCGTATTTTAATCCAAAATTTGTTGCTCTGCTTCTAAAACAACTATAGGCAGCCATTGCCGATTCTTTCATAACATCCCCGAGTTTTCCGGTGGTCTTTATTTCACCTTTCCCTGGAAATGCTAAAGCTTCTATAGTTAAAAGCTCTCCTCCTACTTCAGTATAAGCAAGTCCTGTAGTACTACCTATTTGGTCTTCTTTCTCGGCAAGCCCGAAATTATATTTTTTAGCCCCTAAAAATTCTTCAAGATTATTACTATCTATGGCAATGTGCTTAACTGTTTTATCTGCTAAAATTTGCTTTAATGCTTTTCTAGTTAATGCCCCTATTTCACGTTCTAAAGCTCTTACACCTGATTCCTTGGTATAATATCTAATTAAATCCAAAATTGCCGTCTTAGATATAGTAATTTCATCTTTTTTGATTTTATGCATTTTAAATTGTTTCGGCACTAAATAATTTTTGGCTATTTGGAGTTTTTCTTCCTCTACATAACCGGAAATATATATTTTTTCCATTCTATCACTTAAAGCTCTAGGTAAATCATGAGAGTTAGCAGTAGCAATAAATATTACATTTGATAGATCATATTCTACTTCTAGATAATGATCAACAAAGTGACTATTCTGCTCAGGGTCTAATACCTCAAGTAAAGCAGATGCCGGATCACCTCTAAAATCAGAACTCATTTTATCGATTTCATCAAGCAGCATTACAGGATTACTAGTCTTAACTTTCTTAAGTTGACCTAAAATTTTACCGGGCATTGATCCAAGGTAAGTTTTTCTATGTCCTCTGATTTCTGCTTCGTCTCTAACACCGCCAAGAGCAAATTTAGTGTATTTTCTGCCCATTCCTTCGGCAATAGATTTTACAAGTGAAGTTTTACCGACCCCCGGCGGACCTATCAAACATAATATAGGTCCTCTAATTTTACTTGAACGCTGTAATACCGCTAAATATTCTATAATTCGTTCTTTAACTTTTTCGAGTCCAAAATGGTCACGATTTAAAATTTTCTCCGCTTGGTTAATATCTATTTTGCTATTATCATACTTACCCCAAGGCAAACTTAACAAAGTTTCAAGATAATTACGCGTCACTCCCGACTCTGCCGACATTTGATTCATACTACGGAGTTTTTTAAGCTCTGATTCTGCCTTCTCTTTAGCTTCTTTAGATAATTTTAAACTTTTAATTTTTTTCTCGATATCGGCAAGTTCCGATTTATCTTCATCAAGCTCCTTTTGAATAGCTTTCATTTGTTCGTGCAGATAATAATCACGCTGCGTTTTTTCGATTTGCTTTCTTACTCTTTGCTGTAATGCCTGTTCGGTTTCTGAATTTACTATATTGGAAGTAAGCGTACTAATAACCGTAGTGATACGCTTAAAAGGACTAGTTTCTTCTAATAAATGCTGCTTTGCCTCAAGTGAAGTTATCAGATGTGAAGCTAATATATTTATAATATTTATAAAATTAGTGCTATTACTTATTTCTTTATTGATAGTTTCAATAATTTCCGCATTAACTTTCTTATCATTAATCGCATATTTACTAAATAATTGTACTGCATTATCCACTAATGAACGCATGTTATTAACGTCAAATATTTCTTCATCCGGAATAATTTCATAATTTGCTTCAAAAGCTTCTTCGCCTTTGATATTGCTTAGCTTTACTCTTGCTACTGCTTCTATTAAGATTTTTGCCGTATTATTAGGCAACTTCACTATTTGGATAATCTTGGCAAGTATAGCTGTGTTATAAAGTTCATATTTACTAGGGTTTTCTTGATTAAATTTTTTCTGTAAAGTTACTAAAATATATTTACTATTATCTTCCTCAGAAACGGTAGTATGAGATAACGCTTGCAGCGATTTTTGTCTACCCACGAAAATAGGAGTAATTATTCCCGGGAATACTACCATATCTCGTAATGCCATAAGCGGCAGGGATTTTTTATTCATCAATTAAAACCTTTTAAAATTTCTAATTATTAACTATATAATATAGTATAAATGCGATTTCAAGCCATCTTTATTAATTATATTTATGAATTTATTACTACAATCTTCTCAAAATGTAGCTACTGCACATAATAGAATAAAACAATATCTATATTTAACTCCGATCGTTCACTCTGAAAACCTAAATGAGATGCTCGGTCATGAGATTTTTTTTAAGGTTGAATCATTACAAAAAACCGGTGCATTCAAAGTTAGAGGAGTATTAAATCATTTATTGGAATTAAAAGAGCAAGGAAAATTACCTGATAAAATAGTCGGTTATAGTACGGGTAACCATGGGATTGGGCTTGCTTATGCAAGTAAATTATTCGGTATTAAAATAAGGATTTATTTACCGTTAAATACTTCAAAAGTAAAACAGCAAGCAGCTCTCTATTACGGCGGTGAAGTTATATATACAAATACTAGACAAGAAGCGGAAGAACAAGCAAAAGAAGATGAAAAGCAAGGATTTTACTATATACATCCTTCCGATAGTGATTCTACAATAGCAGGTGCCGGCACATTATGCTATGAAGCATTACAACAGCTAGACTTTAGTCCTGATGCTATTTTTGCCTCTTGCGGTGGCGGCGGTTTAATTTCCGGCTCATATCTTGCCAAGGAATTAATATCACCGACAAGCTTGTTAATAGGTTCAGAACCGCTTACGGCTAATGATGCTTATTTATCAGTTAAAAACGGCTCAATATATAGATTTGATAATGCACCGACTACCATCGCAGACGGTCTTAAAACCTTGAGTGTATCAGCTCGTACATTTGAATATCTGAAAAAACTTGATCATTTTTATTTAGCAGAAGAATATGGAATATATTATTGGACAGCGTGGCTTACTCATTTACTTAAAGTTATATGCGAGCCGTCAAGTAGTATAAATATGGTTTCAGTGGTAAATTGGTTAAAAACACAATCCAAACCTCAAAAATTACTAGTACTAATCTCAGGCGGTAATATCGACCCTATTCTCTATAATGAATTATGGAAAGAGGAGTATTTAACCGTTCCGCCAAGCATTACTCACTAAAGGTAAATATTGTTATCGCAAAAGGCTTTGAGTGTTGTTGCATGGCTCGAAAAACATACTGGGTGTCATACCGTGGCTTGTACAGCCTTGTTGCATGTCTCAAAAACCCGCTCGGTGTCATACCGTGGCTTGTCCACGGTATCCAGTAAAACAACTAAAAATACTAATATTATTAGTATTTTTAACTGGATCCCGTGAATAAATCACGGGATGACAACACAAAAACCGAGCCATGCAACAACGCCCCGCTTTTGCGAGGATGATATGTAACGCATATTAAAATTTAACCCTTACTTCTTACTGCTTCTTGATTTTTAGTAGAAGTACCAGGAGTAGTTTGCGGAGGTTTTATATTAGAACTTCTTAGTTTTATTAAATCTTCAAATATGGTTTTATCAAATGCTATTGGATTAATTTTTCTGAGTTCCGCTAAATTAAAATTATTAACTTGTTGCGGTTGAACTATAATAGGCTTACCCGTACTAGGAATTAAATTTTTAAATTCAGGATTAGTTGCTGCTTTATCTTTATTTTTATTCAAAAATTTTGTTAGACCTTCAGCAATTTCAGGATTTGTTAAAGCGTTTGAAAAGATTTTATTATTAATTTCTTTTACTACATACTCATCACTTTTAATCATATATTCATTGACAACTTTTTCTAATCTTTGTCCTAAATAATCTTTCCCTGTAAAAATTGATTTAAATTTTTCCTATAAAGAAGTACCTCTATCATTAATATCTTTTAATGCAGTGGCTATTTTAGTACTATTTTCAGTTAGATAAGTAGAATCTAACTTATTTAATTCCTTTATTATTACTTTAGGATTCTTTATACCTGATGAGTTAGTAAGTATAATAGTTTCTTCTAATTGCTTACTGATTTTATTATTTTTTTCTAATCTATTACTAATCTGCTGTACCGTATAAGTGGCTGCCTTTTGTAATTCCTTAAATTCCGCTTGAGATAATTGATTTACTCTTGGAATAAACTGCTTACTATCTTCATTAAATTTCTGATTTTTATCTCCTTGAATAATAAATTTTTCATATTTCTCAAGTTTTTCCGGAGTGTTTTTAGGATCTTGTTTTAAGATTTCTATAGCTTTATCTTTTACAGCTTGTGCATATTGCTCTTTAGGTATAGAATTTCCGCTTACGGCTATTAATGCTTCTTTAGTTGCTCTTATAGGACCAGCAAAGATTTCTTCTTCATTCTCTATACCCATAAATGATAATTAATCAAAAGGTCCTCCTTTATTTAGAGGAAGTACAAAACCCTTAAGTGCTGCTTCAGCCCTTGCGACATCAAACTTTAACTTATCTGCTGCACTAGGTATTAGTTTTGTATCTTGTCCTAAATTGATAGGCAAATTATTTACTAATTTTTGTATATCTTTATTTTCTACGACTTCACTAATAATTTTACTGGCAAGCACTTCAAGCGTACTAGTTATATATTCTTCAGATTGTAAATATTGTTGAATAGGGTCTAGAGTAACAATATTTTTATTCAAAGTATCTAATCTACTATCTACGTTTTTTATATCAACTATTTTACCTTTTACTGCAGCCGATATCTCAGTTACTTCATCATTTTTTTAATTTTTTCAATAGTATCATTTATATTAGTTATAATCTCTGCCATATAATACTCATTATTAAGTTATTTGATATAATGTAACCAAGTTATCAAACTTCTTAAAAATTCGCAACTATATTATCATATAAATCATTATTTACTATGCCCTGACTGTTGCCCACTCTCTTTACTTTTATTAAGCTTATCAACATGAGATATAGGGGTTGATATAGAAGACTTATAGCTTTGGGGTATTGTTTTATTTTGCTCTTTACCTTGCTCTTTTCTTGCTGTTACGATATTGATTTCTTTATTTGGTGCTTGTTTTTCTCGTTGTAGTTCTTCCGATAAATTTTTCATATCTATATATAAACTATTACTTTTTTCAAAGTTAGCGACTGCTTTATCTATATTTTTTTGAGCATAATCCGTACCGGTAAAAACTGCTACTATTCTTTGCCATAGCTTAGGTTTGGCTACTCTTTGTAATTCTAATACTATACTTTCTCCTTTTCCGTGTTCAGTTAAATATCCAGGTTCTAGCTCTGATAGTACTTTTTTAGTACCGTTAACAAGTGCAGGGTTGCTGCTCTCAAGCAATGGGACAAAATTTTTGATAATTTCTCTACCTTGCTCTGTCATTTTTTTAGGCGGTAGTTTACTTATTGGGAGTGTTGAGATATGAGTAGTAAGAGGTTATAATGTAATAAAAAAATAAGAAAGTAAAGAAATGTCAGAGCATCAAATAACAATGGTCAGTTTAGATGAATTAGTTAGCACAGATCATCAATATCGTAGATTTAAAAGTTAATTTAATTTTAAAGCAGTTGAAAGAGGTTGAAAGAGAGTTATTAGTGCTAGAAACTGAAGCTAATTATAAAGGCTATGGAACATTACGGTTATTTAAATGTTTGCTTTTACAGTTTATGGAAGACTTATCTGATCAAGAATTAGAGCATTATTTAGCTGATAGTACTGCTGGCAAATAGTTTTGTGATTTTGCTCTTACAGAGACGACACCAGATTATAGTGTGTTTAGTAAAATACGTAAGAAGATAGGTACTAATTTACTATCAAAAATATTTACAAACTTTAGAGATCAACTAAGAAAGCAAGGTTATAAGAGTGAGGTATTTACTTTTGTGGATGCCTCTCATTTAATCTCAAAATCTAGTCTTTGGGAAGAATGTGATGAGTTGAGGAAGCAAAAATATGACAAGCTCAATAATAAGAGTTTGTCTAAAGTTGCAAATGATAAACGAGCTAAAATTGTTTGTAAAGGAGGTAATAATTTTTGGTATGGTTA
>NZ_JWSW01000017.1:0-27661 GCF_000828125.2 Rickettsia asembonensis
TTATCTTATCTCTCAACACTTCCATAAAGAGATATTGGATTTATGTAATTTTTTGCAAATAACAGGTCTTTTGCTGTCTATAAAAAGACTTGAAGATTTACAAGGTGACGATTTTATTAATGCTTATAACGCCTTAAGCCCGGAAGTCCAAGAAATTTGGGATGTTAGAATATCAAGGTATCATTTAAGTAAGTTGGCTGAATTTATTGAAAAGAAGTTTAGCAAAGAGAGTTCTATAGAATATAAAGAATATGCTGCTCTTAGAGAATATAACAGTTTGACAAGCAATAAAAAGGCAATATTAGAAAGCTATTTAGCACGAAAGAATTTTAATTCTGATGATTTTGTAAAAGTAGATAAGCACATAAAAGATCATTTTTTTGAAATAGCTTGTACAGTTAAAGACCTTACCGGTACTGTTTTTGCAGCAATATCTAAAGCAGGAATAATAAGTGAAGTCACTCAATATCTACATTTTGAAGATAGTAGCATTAAAATAGCAGGTATGAGTTTAGACAATAATACTGCCGGCGATTATTCTTAATATTTATATTACTTACATAACTTGGTTTTATGTAAGTAATATCTTAGCTCATATCAAAAAATACTTTATTTTAGTTAGTAATTTATGTTATTAATAATTGAGAATTATTACAGAGGTATATATGTCTAAGAAAAAGCAGGACGATCAAATAATAAAAGAATTAGAAGAAAGACTAGCAAAACTTAAAGGTACTCCTCCAACACTTGAAGAATTAGAAGAAAGATTTGCAAAGCTCCAAGATAGACCTTATACCCCCACAAAAAAATCCGGTTATGACTCTGGTTATGAATCCGATGATGAGGTAGATAAGCTAGTTGAGAAGATACAATCCGAGGTTAAATTAGAACAAAAAAGTAAAGCTCTCAATGCTCAAAAAGACCAAGAAATACGTGATAGGCTAGATAAATTAAGAGAAGATAGTCCTGTAACACGAAAAAAGACATCTACAGATCTTTCTTTTAATGATACTAAATCAATAATTACCGATACTATAGATGCTCATGCAGATATAGCTAGTTCATATGCTAATCGTTCTACTGATTTAGAGGAAAAAAAAGCATTATTTAATTTAGCTAATAATCTAACTGAAGCTAGAGATATTATTAGGGATACACCTCCTATATCTAAAGAATATGAGCCTAAAATATTAGATGTTATTGCTAGAGGACTCGGTAAAATTTATGAAGGAATAAAGAAAATAGCTTCGCCTGCAGTTAATATTATAAAAGAAATAGGTAGTAGTCTTGTTAATTCGATTAAATCACTTTCTCAAAAATCTTCCAAACAACAAATAAAAGAATCTAAAATAAAATTAAAGAAGTTATATAAAACATATGTTGATTTGAAAGGAGTAAAGCCAAAGATAAAAGAAGAATTTCTTAAAAAACATTATGAGCAAATTGATCAGCTACAAACTCCTCAGGAAATATTTGTAGAAACTGCCAAAATTATTAAATCTATAAGGATAGCCGGAAGACAAAAGATAAATAATCTTAAACAACAACGAATTATTAATAGAATGAAGAAGCAAAGTCCTACTGCTTTCATGAATAATAATTCATTTACACCGTCTAATACTCCTACTAATAAAGGAAAATCTTTGAAGAGCCACCAAAGGTAAATATACCAATATTTTTCTGTAGAGATGTTATTGACATTATACGTTACTGACGTATAATGTTTATCTTGTCACTACATACTAAATCAGGGGATGTTATAATAGGTAGTGGTGGACTTAGAAAAATATGCTGGATGTCCAAAGGGTGGGGAAAACGTAGTGGTGTTCGTATAATTTATTATTATAAAAGTAAAGAAGAACAGATATGGTTATTAACCATATATACAAAAAATGAAGCTGAAAATATTCCAGCTTCTGTTTAAAAAAAAATAAAAGAGGAATTAGGTTTATGAACGTAAAAAGAGATATTGGAGCTGAAATTTTGCAATCGATTCAAGATATAAAATTAGGAAAAGGACATATAAAAAAAATAGAGGCAAAAGAAGATATAGTGGATATCAGAAGGCACTTACATCTCTCTCAATCAGCTTTTGCCGCTTATGGGAGTTAATGTAAGAACATTACAAAAATGAGAACAAGGAAGACGCAAACCTACCGGCTCCGCTATATCTTTATTAAAAATAGCCTCCAAATATCCTAAAGTTTTTATTAATTATTCTCATAATTAATAATTCTAACTTTAATTAGGATTATCCACTCCTTTCATTCCGTTTGTCTTAGCCTTATCAAATGAAGTATCTTTAATTGTTGCTTCGGTAAAATCGGCATTTGTTAGGTCAGAGTTACTAAAGCCCGCCTGATCAATTTTAGCTGATTTAAATATGCTATCTGTTAATATTGAGTTTGAAAAATCTGTTTTAGTAAGTATTGCTGCAGAAAAATTAGCCTCTTTTAAAATAGAATTTTTTATTATCGTATTTGTTAAATTAGCATTTTTAAAGATACTATTTGAAAAATCTGTTCCATTAAATACTAAACTACTTAAGTCAAGATTTGTTAAATTTATATTTGTTAAGTTAGTTATTTTTTGCAAATCTTTTACCGAACTTATTACTATATTATTTGGTGGAATTTTGCTCGAATTATCGCTATTTAAAATAATATTATTAGAAACATTAGTATTAATAAAACCGGAATATGCTTGGTAGTTAATATTATTTATTTGTGAATTAGAAAGGACGGAGTTAATGACCGTAGTATTTGTTAGATTAGAATTTATTAGAGCCACTTGGTTTAAATTACCTAAAGTAATTTTAACATCTGAAAAATTTACGTTTTGTATTAAAGATTTAGAAAAATTTACATTATTAAATTGTCCGTTAGTTATATTTGAGTTTATTATTTCACTGCTGTTTAAGTCAGTATTAATCACTATAAATTGTTTAAAATCATTATTGCTAAAAATATTATTAGTATAGCTTATATTATCTAAAGTAATATTTGAGCCTTTAGTTTTATTAATCCTTACAAAATTAGCATTACTATTTTTTATTGATAAATTATTAAATTTGTTATCGTTTAGACTCATATTATTTAATATAGCATTATCGATTTTAAAATGATTTAAAACTGAACTACTAATTGTACTATTTTGTAAATCACATTTAGTAAGGCTAATATTCTGTAATGTTGAATCTTGAAAGGAAGCGTATGAAAAGAAAGAGTTATTACTTTGTACGTTATTAAAGTTTACTTCATTAAAAATACTTTGTGTGAAGTTAGAATCATTAATTATTACTGCTGTTAATTTAGTTTGACTTAGGTCGCTAGATTCAAAATAATTATTAGTGAAATTGGTATTATTTATTACACTTTTTTCTAAATCCGTACCGTAAAATATTGAATTTGTTATATTAGTATTTTTAAAGCTATTATTCTTTAGGTTAGTTTTTTGAAAATTAACACCGTCAATAGTATTATCACTCCATAATACATGACTAAATTTAGAATTTTCAAAGTTAACATTTATTATAGTAGTTTTATTAAAAGCAGTATCGCTAAAATTTGATTGAACAAAATTTGTATTTTGTAATGTTATATTGTTAAAAATTGAACCTTGAAAGTCAGAATTATACCCGGAAATATTTTTTATTACCGAATCTGCAAAATTACTTTCTTGAATTATAGCATTTGTAAGTATAGCTTTTTCTAAATTACTACCTGCAAAATCAGCACGTAATATTTCGCAGGAAGTTAAATCTATTCCTGATAAATCTTCATTTATTAGCTTTACTCCTATTAATTTGACTCCTTTTAAATTTGAACCGAACTTCTCTTTAAGGTTCACTTTAAGGTTTTTAGAATTTTGCGATATTATATAATTCCGAATTACCGTGCTTTGGCTATCCGTAAGTAATCCATTCGCATCACGAGTAGATTCGGAGCAGCTGCTTAATAACAAATAAATAGTAATTATTGATACGACTTTAAGCATTTGCTTCCTCATATTCTTCTTCATTTATTCTATTTGTAGGAGGTATATGTAAGCTTAATAATTTTAATTTACGATGCAAAGCCGATCTTTCCATACCGACAAATGAGGATGTTTTTGAAATATTATTATTAAAACGACTCATTTGTGCCGATAGATATTGACGCTCGAAAACTTCTCTGGCTTCTCTAAGCGGCATAGATAACATATCAAAACTATCTTCAAGTTTTGTGAGATTAGCACTATTTGCTAATATTTCGGAAGGTATCATATAAGGTTTGATAATTTCATTATTACCTGTAGTTAATGGATTCATAATTAAAGTCCATTCAACTACATTACGTAATTGTCTAATATTACCCGGCCATTCATATGATTGAAGAGCAGCGATAGTTTCATCAGCAAAGTTACGTTCTTTTAAACCTGAAAATTTTGAAAGTTGCTTAACAAAATATTTAACGAGTAGCGGTATATCTTCTTTTCTCTCATATAATGAAGGTACTTTTAGAGAGGATACATTAAGGCGATAATATAGATCTTCTAGGAATTTGCCGTTATTAACTTCATCTTGAATATTTTTAGAAGTACCGGTGATAATTTTTATATCAACTTTAATATTTTTTCCACAAGGCTTTGTAATAGTTTGATCTTTAAGGAATTTTAATAATTTTACCTGGATAGGAATAGGAATATTACTGACCTCATCTATATATAAAGTACCGTTATTGGCAAATTCTAAGATAGTAGGGCGTTTAGTATTATTTTCCTGCTTTTCCGATTCGCCGAATAATTCTTGATTAATTTTTTCTGTAGTCATACAGGTAGGGCTGAAAATAATGAACGGATTATTAACCCTTTTAGATTGTTTATGAATTAACCTTGCTGCAAGTTCTTTACCGCTACCGACTTTACCGTGAATCATTATACGACTGCTAGAGCTAGCTGCCTTTTCTATTTCCATTTTATATTTTAAAGTTACCGAACATCCACCTACTAATTCAGTTTTATCTATAATTTTTGATTTTAAATCTATATTTTCACGTTTTAACTTTGTTACTTCGCAAGCTCTTTTAAGTAAAATAACTAATTTATCATTATTAAAAGGTTTTTCTATATAATCGTAAGCACCCATTTTTATGGCATTTACTGCTGTTTCTATAGTACCGTGACCGCTAATAATTATTACCGGCATTAAAGGATAGCGTTTTTTAACTATCTCTAAAATCCCAAGCCCGTCAATTTCACTTCCTTGAAGCCAAATATCAAGTATAACTGCAGAGACCGGTTTTTCAGAAAGTATTTTAAGAGCTTGAGTACTATTAGTGGCAACCTTAGGATTAAAACCTTCATCTTTCAAATTTGCAGCAATGAGATTTCGTATACTCTCTTCATCGTCTACTATTAAAACATCTAGTTGTGACATTACAATTTACCTTAAAAATATTAATCAAAGCCTAAATATATACGTTAATGCCGAATGTAAAAGAAAGCAACATTTTTTTATAACATTTTTGTCACAATAGCTATTTATAAATGTAAAGGTTGGCTAAGATTACATAATATTAAGATTATTTAAGGAATTTTAATTAATTTTATTTGCAGTTTGTAAGATTATAAGGGATTATATATAATGAGGATACTGTGTGATATTGTCATTCCCGCGTAGGCGGTAATCTAGTGCTTTTCTTTGTCACCCCGTGGCTTGACCACCGGACTTATACAACAAAGCCTCTAACAAGCAGTAAAACCAATTTTAAAAATTATGCTTAACATCTTTTTAATTATTATTTCATTATTTATTTGCTTAATAATCTACCTATTTATCAAAAAAACAGATATTTTTACAAATTTATTGATTTTAAATAGCTTCACGACTTTAGTGAGTTTATTTATTTGCTGTTTAGGCTTATACTCAGGCAATAGTTCATATTTGGATATAGCAATTATTTACTTTCTTTTAAGCTTTATAGCAACAAACGGATATTTAAAATATTTTATACATGAAGCAGATAAAAACAAAACAGATTGATACAATAGATCTCTTGCATAACGTAGTTAATAAAGAGGAATTTGAAGGAAACACGAAGCACAGAACCGCAGCGTACAACTTAGTACGTGAGGATGAAGGGCTAGGATTGACATACAAATTACCTTTAGAAACAAGTTATGCAAGAGGTCTAATAATCTTAGGATGTGGCTTGAGCGGTATGCTAACTGCCCTTTCTTTTGCACAAAAGGGTATAAAAACTACTATATTCGAGAGTAAATCGGTAAAAAGACCGGAGTTTTTTAAAGATATAAGAACTACTGCTTTAACGCCGCATTCTAAAAATTTCTTATTCTCTATTGATATATGGGAAGAGCTTGAAAAGTTTGTGGCAAAAATGCAAGACGTGTATGTAGTGGATAATAAGGCTTCAGAGATATTAGACTTACGAAATGACGATGACGCTGTACTTGGATATGTGGTTAAGAATAGTGATTTTAAAAAAATACTATTGTCAAAAATAACTAATAATCCGTTGATAACATTAATTGATAATAATCAATATCAAGAGGTTATAAGCCATAATGACTACTCGATTATAAAATTTGATGATAAACAAATTAAGTGTAATTTATTAATTATATGTGACGGAGCAAATTCAAAAGTGAGGTCTCATTACTTTGCTAATGAAATTGAGAAACCTTATCAAACTGCTCTTACATTTAATATTAAGCATGAAAATCCGCATGAAAATTGTGCTATGGAGCATTTCCTGCCGCTTGGTCCTTTTGCTTTGCTGCCTTTAAAAAATCAATATGCTTCATCCGTAATATGGTCAACTTCTTCTGATCAGGCTGCTTTAATTGTTAATTTGCCTGTAGAAGAAGTTAGATTTTTAACTCAAAGAAATGCCGGTAATTCTTTAGGTAAAATTACTATTGATAGTGAGATTAGTAGTTTTCCGCTAAAAGCTCGTATAGCAAATAGATATTTTCATAATAAGATAGTGCTTATTGCCGACACTGCTCACACAGTACATCCTTTAGCAGGACAGGGGCTTAATCAGGGCATAAAGGATATAGAGACTTTGAGTATGATTGTTAGTAATAATGGTACATTACAAGAATATCAAAAGCTAAGGCAAGAGGATAATTTTATTATGTATAAGCTGACTGATGAGTTAAATAATATTTTTTTAAATTATTCCAAAAATTTAAGATGTTTAAGACAAATAGGATTTAAGGCAATAAATAACTTTAAGCCTATAAAAAACTTCATTACTAGCTATGCGATGGGGAGACGATAAGATGTTAATTTTTGTTGTCATACCGTGGCTTGACCACGGTATCCAGAAAAATGTCAAGGAATACACGCTATAAGTTGTTTTTCTAGATCCCGTGGTCAAGACGGCGTTGTTGCATTGCTCAAAAAACCTACTTAATGTCATTCCGCGTAGGCGGGGATCCAGAAAAATAACTTAAATATTGATATAGAAGTTACATAATTTGGTGAAATAAACCAAAAAAACAAGTTTTTTGTAGGTTTTACTGGATTCTCGCCTACGCGGAATGACATAAACGAGCGAGAATGACATCGAATGTGAAATAACATAGAACATAATTTTATGAGATATGTATGAGTAAAGAAAATTTAAGCAGTAAATCATCTATTAATATTCCTGAAGAGGGAGTAAAAAATGCAGCAGAAGATAATAAGCTTAAATCTTCAATAAATACCCCTGAAAGAGTAGAGCCTTTAGAGGTAGCACAGACAAAAGCTTCTGAGCCTCCACAGGAACGGCAATCGCAAAATAAGCCGGTAGGAAAAAGAATGCTGAAAGAGGATACGGCACTTTACGGTGCTAGAGTTGCTCGTGCAAGAATCGCTGCAAGTGGAGTAGCAATCGAAGTGGTAAAGGAGGGTAGTAAAGTTATCGCTAGTCCTGCTCATATAGTAGAAGGAGTAATTAACGTTGGAGAAAAAGTAGCAAAAGCTTATGATCCAGTTGATAAACTTCAGCAAGGTGCAAAAATTAAAGAAAAAGGTCCCCCAAGCTCCGGTATTGCCGATAAGGTGCTTGATAAAATAAAAACTTTACCGGGTGCTGAAAGGGCAGCAAATGTATTAGAGGCAACATATAAAACATTGGGTAGTAAGGCAGTAAAACGTACGGCAAAAATTGGTGGTGTCATGGTGTCGTTAGCCCTTAACCCGACGCCGGTTGGACTTGGTCCTGCTGCACTTTCTTTATCAGCCGTTGCTTATAATGTCGGAAAAGAAACTTTAGAAGTAAGAGAAGATAAGCATTTAGATAGAGAGAAAAAAACTTTAGAAAATATTAAAGCTAATTATGTAAAGCAAGCAGAGTTAGTAGTTGCTACTTAAATAGATAAAGGAAAAGATAGTCCTGCACTTAAAAATTTTTTGGATACTAAATTACCTAAAATTTATCAAGAAACTCTTGAACCTAAAAAGTTAAATACTACGAGAACTAAAGAAATTTTAAAAGCAGTTCGGGATAATGTTTTAGAAGTAGCAACCTTAGTGGCACAAGCAAATTCAGCAGGCGGTATTATAACCGGTTTAGCAGCTGGTCTTATTGGAGGAGGAAGTAATGTTATAGGTGAAGCAGACACAAAATTAGTACGTATGGAACGAAAAAAAGATAAAATAAACCAAATAAATAGTTTAAAAACATCAATAGGAAATTATGAAGATAAGAAAGACTTGCTTGAAAAAGAAAGGCAAGCAAAAATCGATACCAAAGCCTTAGAAGAGTTTTTAGCTACAACCCCTAAAATTGATCAATTAAGTGAGGGCAGCTAAAAGAACATTTTAATGTAACTAGAGCAAAGGTTGCAGAGAGACCTGAATTTGCTCCTCCTGCTGAAAAAACTAATTTTGAAAAAGCTAAATCAGCAGTAAAAGCAGGATTCGGCTATTTTGTTGAATCGCAATTTGGTGATTTAAAAGAAATATACGGTAAAAAGGAAGAGCAGAAATCTAGTACCGTTCTTATTACTCCTAATATTCAAAAGCCAAAAACTCCTGAAATTGCTAAAGCAGAAGAAAAAGTCCATCATATGTAGGAAAGTTTAACGCACGGTAAGGTTACTGCTCGCAGTAATAATATATCGCCACTGCCAACAGGAAGAAGTGCATCTAAGAAACAAGAATCTTCAAGAGGAGTTTAGTTGTTAGTTAAAGCTTATAATAGTGTAATAGACTATATTTTGCCGCAGAGATGTTTAAGCATAGCAAAAAAATAGTTCATCAGTTTAAATATCAGGATAAGACGATATTTGCTAAGCTTTTATATAATAGATATATCGAGGATATAAAAGATATTGATTTAATCATACCTGTACCTATGAATAGATTTAAGAGGTTACTACGAATGTATAATCCTGCTCATATTTTAGCTATGGAAATTGCAAAAGTTACCGATAAAATGTTAAAAGCCGATATTTTAACTAAATCAAAATGGACCAAGTCTCAGACTTTTCTTTCACGAAAACAACGCAAAAATAATATAAAGGGTAGTATCAAATTTAATACAAAATATAATATTGTAAGTAAAAAAATCTTATTAGTCGATGATGTTGTTACCACCGGTGTTACTATAAATGAATGTGCTAAAATTTTACGACAAGCGGGGGCAGGGTCAGTATATGTGATGAGTGTTGCGATGACTTAATATACTCGATGAACTTCAAAAATTGGCTGCGTCATCCTACAAGTACTGCGGTACTCACGTATTAAGTATACGCTCCGTTCCTCGTCTTGTGGATTCCTTGCTCTTTTTGAAGTTCATCGAGTATATTGGGGCTCTTTATTAAATCATTAGGAGTAACTTATGCAAAATGAAATAAAAAAAGTTTGTGTTATCGGTTCGGGAGTAATGGGTTCAGGGATTGCAGCGTTAATTGCTAATTCCTCTCATAAAGTAGTGCTGCTTGATATTATCGCTAAAGATTCCGATGATCCGAATAAAATAGTTAAAACCGCTAAAGAAAATTTGCATAAACAAAAACCTCCTCCTTTGTCTTTTCCGGATAAAGTAAATTTCATTACCATAGGCAATTTAGAACATGATTTAGAATTAATTAGGGATTGTGATTTAGTAATTGAAGTTATTGTTGAGAAGCTAGAAATCAAACACCAATTATATAATAAGATTATTCCTTATCTTAAAGAAGATGCAATTATTGCTTCTAATACCTCTACATTACCTCTTAAAAGACTCAAAGAGAATTTACCGGATAATATTAAATCTAGGTTCGTTATTACGCATTTCTTCAATCCGCCAAGATATATGGAACTGCTTGAGTTAATTATAGACCATACGGTAAAGTCTGAAGTCATAGAAAGAGTATCAGAGTTCTTAACGAAAACTCTTGGTAAGACTATAGTAAAATGTAATGATACGCCTGGCTTTATTGCTAATAGAGTAGGGTGTTTTTTACTTGAATTAGTAGTTCGCAAAGCGATAAGTCAAAAGCTTGATTTTGTAGCTTTGGATAAAATATTTACTACATGTTTGGGGTTGCCTAGTACCGGAATTTTTGGTTTATATGATCTAATCGGGCATGACGTAATGAAGTTAATATCAAGCTCATTACTTGCCGCCCTTCCTGCAAATGATGCTTATCATAAAATATGTGTAAATACTCCTGTTCTCGATAAGATGATAGAGAAGAAGTTAATTGGACTTAAGGGTGAAGGTGGGTTTTATCGTTTATCGGTATCAAACGGCAAAAAGATTAAAGAAGTTATCAATATAAACGATTTATCATATAGTTCTGTTCAAAAAGTAGATATTTCATTTAATAATCTTGATGAGTTACTAGCTAGCGATTCGGTTTACGGTAAATTTTTTACTGAAATTATCACGGAATTTTATGTTTATTTAGCAAGTTTAGTACCATTTGTAACCGATAATATCTATGATATCGATGCTGCTATGAAGCTTGGTTACAGTTGGAAATACGGTTCATTTGAATTATTGACCATAGCAGCTAAAGACAGCTGGAATTCGGTAATTAAAAATGCCGATTTAATGCATATCCCGCTTCCGCAATATTTAGGCAATAAAGAATATCAAAAAATCGATAAACAAAAATTTAATTCTCACAAAGATATTTTACAAGAAAGTCAGATAGTATTAGAAAACGATTCTGCAAAGCTAATAAATTATCGTGAGAATTTCATTTTTGTTATTACTACAAAAATGAATTGTTTAAATCATAATGTGTTTTATTTACTGCAAGAAGCAGCAAGTAAAGCCGAAAATGACGGCAAAAATCTTTATATTTATCCGCAAGGAAATAATTTTTCTGCCGGTGCGGATTTAAAGCTTCTTCTTTCTTATATTGAAGACGGTAATTTTCATGATCTAGAGAATTTACTAAAGCTGGGACAGCAAACTATGCTGCACTTAAAATATTCTGGGGTTCATATTATTAGTTGTGCTAAAGGAGTAGCACTTGGCGGAGGGTGTGAGCTGCTATTGCACTCAAGCTATATTGTGGCAAATCAGGAAATTAACGCCGGACTTGTAGAACTTGGAGTCGGTTTAATACCGGGATGGGGCGGTGTTACTGAAATGTTTGTACGAAGCAAGGGAGATAAAACTAAATTAATTAGAAATATCAGAAATATTATAGAGCAGAATAAAACAAGTTCAGCCGATTACTTTAAATCAGATTATGATGTAGAGAATATGCACGTAAATATGAATAAGCATTATATTTTAGATGAAGCTTTAAAATTAAACCTATCTAAAAAGATAGTACCGGTTCCGCATAAAATTACTTTGCCTAAAATAAATTTAGCAACAGAAATAGACACATCAAAATATAACAATCTACAAAATAAGGTAATTAGCAAATTCCAAAATATTATTGATAAACATTCTGAAACAAATGAAGAAGAGCTACTTTCTTATGAGCGGGAAATATTTTTAGAACTTGCAAAAGATCCAAAAACGATCGAGAAACTGAAAGTGATTGTGAAGTGAAGGATTATTAAGATATTCTGAATTCTTTATTGTGGTTATGAGATCTTGAAATAATATAAAAAATGGATTAAAATTTGAAATATTAATATAAAAAAATTATTATGCCGGTAATTAGTCGTTTTTTGGGGATAATAATTATGATGTACTATAGAGACCATAATCCTCCTCATTTTCATACTAAATATGGTGATTATGAAGTGATAATTTCACTAAACGGTAAAATATTAGAAGGTAAATTTCCTAAAAGAGCTTTGTAATTAGTTACAGAATGGTTAAATATCCATAAAGAAGAACTAATAGATAATTGGAATAAAACGCAAAATGGTGAACCATTAAATTCTATAGCCCCATTGGAGTAAAAATGTTGCATGTAATATCTGTAAGTTATATTGATGATTATTATTTAGAATTAGTTTTTGATGATGGAACAAAAGGTGTTATAAACCTATATCCACATCTTAAAGGCTCAATTTTTGAACAGCTTCAAGATAAAAATTTATTTAATAAAGTGACGATAGATGAAGAATTGCAAACTATTAGTTGGTCTAACTGGGCAGATTTTGCTCCGGAATTTTTAAAGGCGAATTTAGATTCTGCTTGAGATTACTAAAAGTAACCTAACTCATAAGAATAATGAATTTTATATAGCTGATAAATAATACCATATATAGTTGAGAGCAAATTCATTATGGTTCTGCTCCGATAAATTCGTCACTTTTTTGTAATATACCGAGTTTAAACTTAGAATATTCACTAAGGTCTAAAGCTGTATAATAAGATTCTTGTGCTTTTAGTGTAAGCCAGGCGTACCAATAATATTAGTATTTTTAACTGGATCCCGTGGTCAAGCCACGGGATGACATTTCGCTTTTTTCTGGATTCCCGCTTTTACGAGAATCACATAGAGAGCATTTACCGGTCTACGCAACAATGCTTCATGGGAACGACATAAAACAAACCATGCGGGTAACGCTACTCCACAACAATATTGCCTATAGTGCCGCGATAATAGGTATGAGGATCATACATAGCTTCGCTGTAAATAGCGGGAGTTGCGAATATGCCTTTATTAACCGCTTTGATTTTATACTGATACGTCATTTTTTGATCAGAAATAGTACCGAAAATCATAACTCTATCATCACGATTATTGATATATATCGGTTTCCATATCATTACTTCCTGCGTTCGTGCTAATATATTTACGTTATTATTATCAGGTAAAAGCTCGAAACCTGCCGGTAATAAATCAAGTATCACCATATTGCTTAAGATTTTATTGCTACCTGAACGCATGGTGATTTCCACCGTAATATTATCACCTAATTTTACTTTGCTGACTTCTTTATTAGTTTCATCAAGATATTTTTTGGTTATCTCTATACCTTGAACTATTTCTTTATTTTCTTTTAAAACTTTGTCATAGCCTGAAGTTAGAAGCTGATAGAAAAAGCCGTTACTTGAGGATGTTAAGTCTATATCCTTATTTTCTACTGACAGCTCAGCAATCATCACTTTATCGTCTTTTAAAGTAACTTCTTTACCTGTAGAAGTCACCTTAATATTAGCCTCATCTACATTACTTATCTTATCAGCATATGCAAGGCTTGCCATAATGGCGTAGCTTGCGGATAGAATATTATAGTTATCCTTAGCAAAAAGAGCGATATCCTGTACAATTTTGGGGTCAAAGTTTTTTAACCTTTCCGGAAAATGTATAGAAATTAAGTATAAATACTGACTATATTTTATTAGAGGATTATAATACTGATAGTCTGTTTTTGATATAGGTTTATTTAGAGTAAATCTATCTAATAATTTATCTGCTTCTTCATTCATTTGCAGCATTTTATAGCTAGAGGCTAAATAAACGCTAGTTAAATCATCCTGCCATGTATTTTTATGGTACTCGTTTAAATATTTTAAAATATTTGCAATATAGCTTGTAGTAATAACGCTATTTTTTGTTAGGATATAAACCGCATATGCTTTTTCTCTTGCTTCATTTAGAGAGCTGATTGATCTATTCGCCATATTCTCTAAGTAGTAAATACCTTGATTAAAAATATCACTTGGAACGGCTAAATATCTAGTTGCTCCCTCGCTTAAGAAATGCATAGCATAAACTGAAATAAATGGATCGGAATCGTCATTAAAATTGTTCCAATATCTAAATCCACCGTCATAATTTTGACGTTCCGATAAAGTTTGGAATATTTTCGATAATGATTCATCCATTTTTTTACGATCAGTTTTAAGAATCTGAACTAGCTCTTGTTCATTATATAATAAAACATTAGCAAAATTTTGGCTTATTAATTGCTCAGTGCAACCATAAGGATAATTATCTAGGAAATCTTTAAAGCCGGAAATAATAGCTAGTGGTGATTTAGAAACGGAAATTTGCAGCTTAGCAAATTCAGGATATAAATCTCGCAAGATTTTTAAATTAGCTTTGTTGTCTGTAATAAAGCCTGTATCAACTGTTGTAACGCTCGGACTAGCAGGGCGAATGCTCGTAGTACTAGTTAATTCTGAGCTATGCACTACTGCCATAGATATTATACCCGGCTTTAGGTGATTTATAGAAGCCACAACCTTTAAATCTGCTGAACCGAGTTTATCAGTCGCTTTTAATTTAACATTAATAGTAGCTTCCTTATTTTCGTCTATCGGTATCTCTTTAGGATAATCTAATATTTTAAGTCCTTCACTTGTTTCAATATTTAGAAAAACCTGAGCATTTCCTGAATCTTTTAGGTTATTAAATATTGTTACCGGTACTGTAAATTCATCATTCGGAGCTACAAATAAAGGTAAATTTGGATTGATAATAAGATCGGATTGGACTGATAAATCAGCTTTAGAAGTTCCTATAGCGTCAAGGCTTGAGGCTACCCCTATAACTCTTAAAGTGCCGTTAAAATAGCTCGGTATGTCAAATGTGACTTCTCTCTCATCAAGATCTGCTTCTAAAATTCCTGACCAAAATGCTACCGGAGGCTGGCTTTTTCTTTTAAACGGATTAAGGTTTCGAGCGACATTTATAAAATCATCTCCGGCAGGAGCCGCCATATAAGCTTTCATTAATAAAGGTCGCTCAGGTAATATTAAATCCATGATTTGTGATGTTCGGACTTCCAAGGCTTTATCATTAATAAAGTAATTAAGCGGGTCGGGAGTCTGATAACCGGCAAATGATAATATCCCTTCATCAACGGCAAATATTATGATTTTACCTGGGGTTGCAGTGCGATAATTAATTGTTAATTTTTCGCCTGATTTAATTTTTTCAGGAAGCGTTAATTCAATATCTTGTTTATGTTTATAAATGCCCGCAGTAAACGGTACTACTGCATAGCTAAACGGTGACATAAAGATTTCCGTAGCTTCTATGTCTCTTATAAATTGTACATTTACATATCCTTTACCCTCAAAACCGTCAGGGATTTTTATTTCTTGAATACTATTATTTTTGTCAGCTTTAAACCATTCAAAATTATGTACTTTATCTGTTTCGATAGTAATTAATCCATAACCTGTATAAGGAGTTATAACATTTAAAAGAATATTATCGCCGGCTTTATAATCATCTTTATCAAGTTTAACTTTTAAATTTGCTTTGTCTGTTAAATTAGCTGTAACATTTCCTTCACCTATTACCGAAAATTCAGCTTGAGCAAAGATTGTATCTTCTTTATCAGTTAAGTAAATAACGTAATCGCCTGCTTCTTTAGTAGGCACTTTATAAATATAACTTTCGTTTGCCGTGATATTAACCTTGTCAGAAGATATATTAGTCTCAATAGGTATTGAACTGTAAGAATAATTACCGTTACTATCTGCTACTAAGTTATTTACATAATTAATCTTTTTTAAGTTAAGAGTTAAATTAGGTGCAGCTACTTTTTCTGCTTTATTTGATATGGCTATGAATTCTATTGCTGAAGTAGTTTTTTTCTTAATATATTTTAGATCGCTATCGCTTCTAAATCCTATAATATAAGGCAGAGGTGAAACTATAAGCGATTTGCTTGCGTTTACGCTTCTTCCTGAGTCAGGCTCAAATCCTTCCGCCGAAAATGTTAGACTAAAAGTAGCATTATAATATTTTTCAAGGTTAAGATCAAAATTTGCCGTACCTGTAGAGTCGGTAGTAATATCTCCTAA
This sequence comes from Rickettsia asembonensis, assembly GCF_000828125.2. Lineage (NCBI taxonomy): Bacteria > Pseudomonadati > Pseudomonadota > Alphaproteobacteria > Rickettsiales > Rickettsiaceae > Rickettsia > Rickettsia asembonensis. Next base: position 16,170 of record NZ_JWSW01000017.1, read on the forward strand.
ACGTTCGTTAAAAAACTCTTTATTTCCTTTGCTACTATAAAATTTATACTCTTTAAAGCTAGGTACGAAAAACTCGGTAGGTCTAATATCAATAAAGCCGCTGACTTTTCTATTTGCTGCAGGAGTTCCGTAAAGATTTATAAGATTAACATTTGCTTTAAGATCTTTTGGATTCGTCCATAGCTCATCTTGTGAGTTATTGAAGTTTATGTTTATTTTCATGCGGTCAGGCTGAAAATCACCAACCCTGACAGATACGCTATTAAGATAGTTATTTGTGCCTTTATCTCCTACTAAATATAAGCTTATATTATATAAGCCGGTTAAGGAATCATCAAGGGTTGAGAATAAATATTCGCCGAATCCTTCTGCATCTAGAGCTATTTTACTTTTATCTATTACTTTTCCTCTAGGGTTAGTTACTTGTATTTCTAAAGGTAAGCCGTCAAATTTTTCTTGCCAATCGGTTTGTTTGAGCATAATACCTATATGGCCTTGCTCGCTTGGTCTATAGATGCCACGATCGGAAAATAAATAAGCTTTTAACCCTTGATTGGAACTAACGGCTCCTGCTACATCAAACCGAGAATAATTAACTTGCCTATCAATTCTACTATACGGCATAAACGAAAAATCATCCTTAGTAGTTAATATATAAGCCACTGGAGTTTTTTCTTTTGTAAAATCATTTATATTTGATAAAACGGCATGTCCTTTACTATCGGTTTTGCTGCTTACTAATACCTCACCGTTAAGTCCTATAATATCTGCTTTAACGCCACCGGCTGGTTTACCGTTACTGATATAAGAAACAAATATATGATGTGTTCCGCTTTTATCGGTTTTTACTATAAAACCAAGATCGGTAACTAAAATTAATCTTTTATCTTGAGATATAATGTTATTATTATTGTCTTTAGCATAAACTTTTGCTAGAAATAATCCCTTAGAATAGCTGCCTGCTTCTTCTAAATTAAAATATTTGCTGAAATCTAAATCAGTATAATTAGGTAAATTTAAATTGGGGGAATTAACTATTACTTCCTCTTGAAATACTTCAGAAATATTATACTCATTAAAATTATATTCATTTATGAAAGTTAGGTTTTGGAAAATATTATATCTATTTGTTTGGCTGATTAAGTGATTAATTTCTTGCTGATTAATCTTATCGATTTCTACATATAATTTATCTATGCCAAGTGAATATACGGGAAGCTTTCTTTCGCCAGCTAATGAAAGAATAGAACCGTCAGACATTAGCTTAACTTCTTTAGGGTTATCCGGTATTTGTACTATTTGAGAGTAATCTGAGCCAAGTGTTAAATTATCTGATGTTTTAACACCTTTATTGACTTTAATAAGCAAAGTTCTTGAGGCAAGGGTATCTACTTTAAGGCTATGCATAGTAGTAATGCTTGGGACGGAAGGTAAAAGCTCAAAATTTATTTTTTCACTCGATTTAAGAATATCATCGGTTATTTCTTTTGGACTTTGCCATTTATAGTTTTTTTTGCCTGCAACTCCTAAGAAAGCCAGCTTATCTTGCGGTAATAAAAATAACTCTAAATGTTTTTTTATCTCCTCACCCGAAACCGGTGTATTTGTAGTAATTATAATTATCTGTTCCGGTTTTAGCTTATCATCTTTAACAATTGTAGCAGTACTATTAGTGATTTTTAAATATGAGGATAGACTTGGAATTAATACATTTTCTTTATAAGAATATCTTATATTATTCGGCGTCTTATTATTTTGCTCTTCTACATTTTTATATGTGAAAATTTCTCCGCCATATAGAGGTTTAACACCGTCTTTTATAATTACGGAAACAGTATCTTCTTTATCTGTAAGCGGTGGTATATTAGTAATAATCGTAGCTTCCGTATTATACGTGTTGAATTTGATAGAAAACGGTAATTTTTCCTTGGTTGAAGATTTTATAAATTCTATTCTTTCCTCTAAAGTTTTAGGCTCTATAGGGTAGTTAAAGGCTATTTTAGTTTGAACGAATTTTTTGGAAATATCGATATTATCCTGTAGATAATTCATTTCTTTAATAACAGGAAGTAGAGGTAAAGTTGTAAAACTTATATTATTACTTTTTAGACTGATAAAATGAGGAAATATATAATCTTCGATAGTAATCTTATAAGTTTGATGAGCTGCAAAATTGCTTTCTGGAGTAAAATTTATGTTATACCACCAGCCAAATCGCCATTCTCCTTTAATATCAGGCGAAATAGATATGTAATCATTCATTCTTTTTCCGTTAAGCCCTAGCTCTCTTTGCGGCTTTGTACAACATTCTTTAATTCTAGAGTCGCAAAGGTCAATATTTAACGAATTTTGCCCTGCTAACAGATTTTCGTTAGTTAACTTAAAATATAAAGGTATTTTTTCGTTAAAGCTTGCAGCAATTAGTTGTAAATTTATTAAACATAAGAAAATAGCAAATACAAATTTGCGGAAAATATTTTTCATATCTATAGCTTATTATTTATGATAACTTCAATTATATATAAATGAAATTAAGTAAAGCAATGAATAAGGATATTTTTTTCAATATTTAACAAAATTTTTTTTGTTATTTGGACAAGAATATTGTTATGAGATTATTATAATACTCGGATTTACTATATTTAGGAAGCAACTATTTGCACAAGCTATTTGTGTATTACTACTTTTCACTACAATTTTAAATATATTATTAAAATATACATTTGAAATACCTTTAAATCCTGCTCTAAATATTAAAGGTTTTGCTTTCCCTAGCGGTCATATGAGCAGTGGCGTAGTATTTTACGGTTGGTTTTTTGCGAATATTAGATATTCCTTATTAAGAATAATAATAGTGGTGATTTTAACCGATATGGGATTTTCGCTGATTTATAAGGGCTATCATTACCCGGTGATTATTCAAAAATACCCTTATATGTTTGGAGCGTTTTTATGGCTATTAACTGTGCCTATGATAGCTTATCTTAAAATTATTGAGCTGAATTGTCTTGGTTGGGTATGGACGGTATTTTGGGGATTGCTCGGTTTTACTATTTCTTGGGGCTGTTTTATAAATATTTTGACCTTCCTCAATCAAAATTAAATCGTTTTATTAATTTAGCTATAATTGTCGCTTCAGTAGCTTTGATTGAATATATTAATTATTTATTCAAACAATATTTGGGCTATAAATTTTATTTAACTTGGTTTTTAGTAGGTCTTAGTTTTCCACTATCGTTGAGATTATGCCATATTCACATAAGATCAACGCATCTTTATACACTGTAGAAGCATAGCCATGTTTAAAGCTTATATCTTGAGGATTAAATTCTATTTCTTTCCCGCTATCTGTTTTAGCAACAAACTTATCGTTACTTACTGAAGTTATCGTTGCAAATTCACCATTTTCTATTTGTAAATCTTTATTAGTACTTTTAAACAAAATACGATCTCCTGCCATATAATCTTCATACTGCTGAGATGGTAGATAGCGTCTATACTCACCGGTAAGCAAGCCTTTAGCTTTTAGTAACTCCCTGATCCCTTGATTAATACTATCTACTTCAATATTACACATGGTAATTATTAAACGCTCATTTAGAGCAAATTTGCTATTACTCCAATCCTCAATTAATCTTGCCATTGATTCTTCTAGTGTATGATCGCTCTTTAAACAGTTATGTTGTTCTAGTAAATGCAAACCACCAGTAATATCTGATCTTGCAAAGCATGAAGCCATTTCTCTTGCCCACACTTTACTTTGTCTTCTAATGTTACTTAATTCATATGAGCCAAATTTACTAGCTAATACTGCAAACATTCCTCCTCGCTCAACGGAAGTTAGTTGTCTCTCATCTCCAGCCAGTATCAGATTACAATTATTACTCCTTGCTACTTTTAGTAATTCTAAATAATCACTATTACCTACCATCCCTGCTTCATCTACTACTAGTAGGCTATTTCTTGCTAGATCAGCTTTGCCATTATACAATTTAAACAAAAACCCTTTTACTGTATGACATTGCTGGTAACCTTTACTTTTAAGCTCCGATGCTGCTTTATGAGTAGGAGCGAGTCCTATAATATTTTGCCCATGGTTAGTAGCAATTTTATAAGCTTCAGCAAGTACTTGTAACTTATCGGTGCCGGCTCTACCTTGCAAGATCCTAATCCCTTGGCTATTAATTAAAATATGTTGTAAGCTTTCTCTTTGTGCTTCATTAACACTAGCTAGGTTGTCGATAGTACTTTTAAGTTTAACAACGTTATTAAAATGAATTGGTTATTTACCTTATCTGCTATTCTAACTATCCTTAATTCTTCATCCCTTATGTCTTGAGTAGTATAGTATTTAGTATCAGTACCATCTTCATTATATAGTTTTACCAACCTATCTGAATTTAATAGCTCCTAATGCTTTACCGTTTTCTGTAAATCTTCTGGTGGTAACAAGCAGATGGGCATGCCAATTCTTCTCTCCGTCATGTGGCTGATGAATATCAACCTGAACTCCTAGACCATTTCTTACCCACCCCATCTCTTCGATGATTTCATGAGTAATGGCTATTCTATCATCTAAATCTAATTCCTTATCATCAGGCAGTGCTATAACTGCATCTTTTAATAATTGACTGTTTTTTCTTTTCTCTGTACGCTCTACCTCATTCATTAAGACCCTTGGGTCTTTAAATCTTTTATCTGCATAATTAGGCAATAAAACAGCATGGTAAACATTATCGCCTTTTTTGCTAAAATTATAAGTAACGTTAGTATTCTCATCTTTAATAATTAGCCTGGCATTATAAGCAGCTTTCAAACAAGCATTTTTACCTTCACTCCTACTTACTATCTCTATCCTTGCAAACTGTATTGCTATGGTTTGTTAATTCTAATAATGTTCAACCTATCATTGACATTACCATGCAATCTTAAAATCATCCACTGAATCTCAAACATATGAACCAGCAAGCAAATAATAAACCTTTAGGTTTATATATTGCATATTAACCTAATCTGAAGTTGGGTTAATAACCTCTTCTCTATAGCTTTTCAGCTACTACTTAAAATAATGGCAATATCTGTTTATATTAATTTGCTGGTTCGGTAGGAGTGGGGATTCTTGAATTGTCCTATCCATTTATTATTGCTTGTAGTCTTCTGTTGTATCAATTATTTGGTTCAGAAAAAAATATAAAAATTTTTATTAGAACTCTATAATTCATTGGACTTCTTAAATTTATTGTGCATTCATGACATGTAAGCAATAATTTTTAGAATAGTATACTTAAAATTACAACAAAAGAAAGCCAAAATTATTACTGAAGAAGCTAAACTTAAAATTATAGAAAGAAAAGTGCGTACTCGTCGCTTAATTGAACTGGGGGGATTGATTGCTAAAGCAAACCTCGATGACTTACCTACCAATAGTTTATTTGGAGTATTAATTGCTTTAAAAAATGAATTAACAAAGTCCACACATATCAAAGACCAATGGACTAAAATTGGTCGGGATATTTTTGATCAAGAATTAAAAGATAAGCATTTCTTATCTTAAAATTTATAACGGGATTGTTCAATAGACCATACGCATCAAGTTAAGCTATAACAGTTAATAATTTCAGTGTATTTAAGAAAGATAATCTAGTTTTACGATATTTATCTTTCAAAGAGAATCTTGCCCAATCTATAATTAATTTTTTAAGAAATTGCTCTAAATGATTACGACTTTTACTAATATTCAGGAATAATTCTCTTGATCTTTTCTGCAGTTCAATAAGAGCCTTGGTTAAACTAATTTCTCTATTATTTGCTAATTCTACATAATTTGACAACCCATGAAAAATAATCGCACTACATAATTTACCATATAATTCATACAAAACCCTTGGGGACTTTTACTTTTTCCTTTAAGATTTTCAATTTTTATATGGCTTTTATATAATTTAAACAATAATTCAATTTGCCATCTTGCTCGATAAATTATCATTATATGCTCAGCACTAATCATATTCTCTGATACATTAGTTATAAATATTGACCAATCTAGTAATCTTTGGTTTTTTGTAGAAGACTTATACTTATGAGATTTAGCTAATAAATTAGCCTTCCTCCTTCTACAAAGAATCTGACAGAGCCATATTTTTTAATCAAAATACTATATAACTCAACACTCCTATCTTGTAAACTCTTATTCCTTCCTACTCACAATATCCTCTCTTATCCTTACCTGGCGTTATAAATTTTTGGTAGAGACGTTACATGTTTCCAAAACGATCGTTTTAAGAATAGTGTTAACTAGGTTTTTATGCCTAGAAGATATACCGTTTTGCGTTACAGCGAAAGTTCCTTAACTGAATTCCTATTAGGCATTCACCATTATCTCACCAAGCATATTAGTGTACAACGTGTCTGTATTACTATAATTATAAGTAGAAATATAATTATAATTATTTTTTATTGTATAATTATCTAGTATTTCCTTTTGCAATTCATCAACATTACATAAACCATATTTTTCTGCTGGTTTATATAATTCAAGTGTTTGATCATAATATGCTTTGGCAAGTTCATGATCTCCTTTCTTATATTGATCAATAGCTTGTTTCAACATTGCACTACCAAAATTATATTTAGCAAGAGCGATTAGATATCCTATATTGTCTTGTCCTATTAATTTGTCATAAATTGATAAAGCAGAATGATAATGTACAATACCTTCATCATATTTGTACTGCATGCACAACGCATTCCCTTTATCAACGTATATATTTCCAAGTAACTTTATAATATAGTGCTTTTCCTCGTCATTGTACTCCTTGTAATTGGTATGATTTATACTATTAATTGCATACTCGTAGTATAATATTGCATTCTGATAACGGTAAGAATTATATTCAATACTACCATATTGATAATATTCTTTATAAGTATAACGATAATAATAAGGTGTATCTGTATAAAATTGTACATTTTTCTCTAATGAATGTGATGATATCTTAGTATCATCGATACTTTTGTGTATACCTTTCATATTGTGACACTGTATATCATCCGAACTTTGAAGCGTGATATCCATGACTTGATTTGATATTAAAATATTATTAGATACTTTATTAGATAACACTTTACTATCCTTTGATATATCTAATGATTCAGGTTGATTGCTGAATTTATCAATTTTAAGATTTACTGAGGTATTTTTTTTATATTGTTGTAAATGACCTGTTTGATCATCTTCTAATATAGATTGCTGTGGTATTGTATTTGTATACTGAATACAATCAAATAAATAATTATGACATGTACTGTTATATATATCCGAAGCTATATCTATACCACATTGTATTAAAACTTTTACAATATCAAAGTAGTCGTACTCTAAAGCGTAATATAATACTGTTTTATTATCAGTAGTTTTGACATTAATATCAGCACCTTGCTCAATTAACCAGTATACTAAATCGTAGTTACCCAATATCACAGCATAGTATAATACTGTTTTATTATCAGTAGTTTTAGCATTAATATCTGTACCTTGCTCAATTAACCAGTATATCAGCTCATAGTTCTCAGATATCACAGCATAATGTAATAGTGTTTTATTATCAGTAGTTTTAGCATATATATCTGCACCTTTCTCAATTAACCAGTATACTAAATCTAAGTTATCAGACTTCACAGCAAAGTGTAATACTGTTTCATTATGATCAGTTTTAGCATGCATATCTGTACCTTTCTCGATTAACCAGTATACTAGATTGTAATTACCGGATCTAACAGCAAAGTGTAATACTGTTTCATTATTTGTAGTTTTGGCATTAACATCTGCACCATTTTTAACTAGGTAACTTATTAAATCTAAGCTTCCGCACTCAGCAGCAAAGTATAATACTGTTTCATTATTTGTAGTTTTAGCATTAATATCAATACCACATTGCACTAGGTAACATATTAAATCTAAGTTAGAAGAGCCAGCAGCATAGTGTAATACTGTGGCATTATTAGCAGTTTTAGCATTGACATCTGCACCATTTTTAACTAAAAACTGCACTAAATTTAAGTTGCGAGATATAAAAGCATAGTATAATACATTATTATGCCAATTATCTTTAGCATTAACATCTACCCCATGGGCAACTAGCAAATATACCAAATCTATGTTACCAGACTCAGCTCCAGAGTGTAATATTGTTTTACCATTATCAGTTTTAACATTAGGATTGGTACCATATACGAGTAATAATGGTACTAATTCTACGCAGCCAAATTGAGGTGCATATATTGCGAATGCATTTATATTACAGTATGATACAAAAGGTATTATATTTCTTAGCTTTTCTTGCTCTACTAATGCATTCACTATATACTCTCTTTCGGTATTGCATGTATTTATAGTATCCGACAAAAAATTTTTTCGACCATATTGACTGTTGATGGTACCCAATGATGTATTGTATGTTATGGTAATAATATCTGTTTTTGGTGAGGGTGATTTAAATATTGATCTGATATTTGAATCACCATGTCTCTTTGTATAAGTTATAGTTGCCGGAAAAGCACATTCAGCTAATATTGGTTTGTAAGTGATGTTAATAAAAACACTATTATGTTCGAATAATAGATTACTTACCGGAATCTGTACTACTGCTAAAGGTACTAATTTATATTCTAAAATATTATGCAAATTGAGATTTATATTTAGAGAAAAGTTGTAAGGTATAGTATTAGTGTCTTTTATCAAAAGTGATAAATTATTATTATACGTTATATATTCTGGGGTGGTGGTCCGAGACAATGTGCATGTTGTAGTGTTATTGACAACAAAATGAGTACTATGTTGAGTGTGGGTAAATGAAGCAAAAGTATTATAAGTACTCACGTTATTGATTATTTTACTGGTAATAGTTACGATGCTTATATCAACATTGAGTATCCTATTACTATAACTTAATGTAATATTACACTAACATTATCATTAGTACGAGATACATAATACTTATTTGCTTTATAAGTGTGATGTGCACTACCGTATTGTGTTTGCCTATGCATAGTGGTAGAGCGTATTTGAAGTTCAATATTACCTTTATTACTACCACCTAATATGACTAAATGTATTGATTGATATCCATTATTCTTAGGATATCTAATATAATCAACAAACTGTGATGTTATGGTATTATAATGTAGATGAATTAATTTAGAAAAATTGTAACATGCTTTTTTATTTGGTACAATTGCTCTAAAAGCCAAAATATCATTAAGTGCTGTAATATGGATATCTTTAACAAGTGTTTTTATCCATATAGAATATGGGGACTTAATTCTGTAGCTTAGGCTTGCTTTTATATTTAGTTTTCTAAATATATTTCCAAATTGCTGTTCTATATTGTGAATTATATTATCTATGTCAGGATATAGCCAATGCATATAATAAAGAATTCTATTACGTTCTTCAGGATATTGAATCTTAAAACATAAATCTTGTAAAAGATAAGCAAGGTCATTGTGTGCTGTATATGATAAAATATAAGGGATATAACAATTAGTGATGATCTTTGATATATGCTGAGCATCGGTATTATTATACTCAAGGTTAAAGATACTAACCTTATGTAATAATGGAACAATCGAAGTTAATATTGCCGTTTCCTGTAGTTTGGGATTAATAGTTAGTAATAGCTCATGAAAATGAATATATTGCTCAGCATATGGTTTATAGTGAATAGTAGATAATTTAATAATAACATCAACTAGATATATAATATTATTATTAAAATGATTATAATTTTCTAGATTAAGATGTTGTATATTTTCATGTAATAGTACTGCTGTGAATGAGGAAGAATCTCTAGTTGTAATGCTTTTGTGATGGTATGTATTTGGTCAGGATAGGTTGTTTTATCAGAACAGTGTTGATGGTATAACTCTAAAGCTTGATTAATGCATGAATTATTGCTTATATTTTGATATAACATGATATTTACTTAAGCATCTGTGGAAGTGTTGCAAGATAAAAAATTTTTAACCACAATATAAAATCTATATCCTGAAATCGTAATACTTTCATTCTGAAATAAAAGTTTTATCTTGCAACATTCTCAGTACACTTAATTTTTTGTAATTTGCAGCTATATTTTAAGCAATGTGTATATAATTGCCTTGTAACTTTCGGTACCTTGAGATAAGAGTAATAGTTAAGAAAAATTGTAAAGTCTCTAAAATTATTTTCCATCCTTTCTCAGGAATTTTAGCTCCGATTGTTTGTATATTATGTAATCGATCAAATAATTTAATTAATAGCAACTCTTTTTTCTTTTGCTGATATAATATTTTAACTATTTCTGCTGAACTAACTTTTTTATCATTGTTAACTCGTGTTAAATCTTCAACCTGGTTAGCAATTTTATAGCCAAATTCTTTTATAATCATTTCTTTAGTAAGTAACGTATCTTCCAATCATGCAATATGCTAGTTACTATGATATCCGTTCTAAATAAATAATCAGAAATCATATATGCTACTTCTAAAGGATGTGAGTAATAAAATTCTCCTGTTTCTCGCTTTTGCCTGTCATGATACTTTTTAGCAAAATAAATTGCTTTTTTAATTTTATTAAGATCAACTTTGTGTCTAGAAACCTTATTAATAAGCATGATCTTCGTTAATAGCCTTTTACTATATCGGCAATTTGATAGATATGTAACTTTTATTTTGTCTAGCTCAAGATCTATACTTTTAGGTTTTAACTTTTCTACAATAGGATCTATAGTTTTTTGATGATTTTCTTGACTTCTTGCCATATATCCTTCCTTACTATAATTTGCTTAAGTATAACAAGTAAAGAACAATAATCAAGAAAATCATCATTATTCGTTAATGCATAATCATCAAAACCGTATCAATATCAACATGATATATCATAAATCAGATCATCAAGAAGAGGTAACTTAATTGGTATATTACAGACGCAATAGTAGTACTTTTACCTTTTTTACTTGTTACTTCAATCTCTCCATTTAGCTCACCAATTAGACGTTTTACAAAACTTAATCCTGATCCAAGTCCATGATATTGCGTAGCAACATCAAATTTATCAATCTTTTCATGAAGATGTTGCCTGATTTCTTTAGACAGACCAACGCCACTATCATGCACCATAAATTGAAATACCATTTCTCTATTTTATTGTTCTGATTCTGAAACGGCTGGACTAATAGCAAACATGTTCACTGTTACCACAACTTTACCTTCTTTAGTAAATTTAATAGCATTATCTATTAACTGCTCTAATATTGCTCCTATTCGATAAGTATCACTAATTATAGCATTTGTTAAATCGTACTGAAAATTACAAGATAAATTTAATCCCTTACGTTGAGCTATTGGCATCGCTCTATCAATCTCTTTTAAATAACTCAGATTCTTTCAATTTATTATTTGCTTCTTGTAATTCTAATTTATATTTAATTATATCAGTATAAAGGGAGTGTTGA
>NZ_JWSW01000018.1:0-4107 GCF_000828125.2 Rickettsia asembonensis
TCAACACTCCCTGATAGTGTTTAAAATATAAGAATAGTTGCACTAATAAGAAAAAGTGGTAAAATATCATATCGAACAAATTAAATATTATGAATAATTATGCCGCAAATTTATTTTAACGGTCCGGAAGGGCGAATTGAAGGAAGATATGCAAAAGCTACCTCACCTAATGCTCCTATTGCATTAGTTCTTCATCCTCATCCTTTATATGAGGGTAATATGAATAATAAAGTAGTTTATAATGCCTATAAAATTTTAGCAGATAACGGTTATACCGTCTTACGTATTAATTTTAGAGGAGTAGGGGGATCGCAAGGTAAATTTGATAATGGAGTCGGTGAAGTTATTGATGCTGGGGCAGCTCTCGACTGGTTACAGCAGAATAACCCAAATGCTCAGTCTAATCTGATATTAGGCTTTTCTTTTGGAGCATGGATAGCTATGCAGCTTGTAATGAGACGTCCAGAAATAAATCATTTTATTACTATTTCGCCGCCGGTTAATACAATTCATAAATATGACTTCTCTTTCCTTTCACCTTGTCCCATCCCAGGGTTTATATTACAGGGAGATAATGATAGTATAGTATCGGCAGATGATGTAAAAGACCTAGCAAATAGATTATCTAAGCAACAATCCCATATTAAAGTTGATTATAAAATTATCAATGGGGCTGACCATTTCTTTCGTTATAAAACTGAAGAATTTTCTAAAGCAATAAGTGATTATTTAATAACGATCCAATCTAATTATCATTACCATAATAACAATGTAAATGAAGAAATTAGTAAGAGCCAAAAGAAACTATTTTTATATTAGGTTTTGTCTTATCCGTCATTGCGAGTAGGCGTTGCCCGCGTGGATCAATTTCACCTCTGTCATCCCGTGGCTTGACCACGGGATCCAGTTAAAAATACTAAAATATTTCTTTCGCAGGAATGACATGATACAACAACACCTATAATTCTAAATAAGCTTCTATTGCCAAAATTAATATTTCATCTTTTTTAGCATCTAACTCTTGAGTTAATTCTTCGTAAATTTGCCTATCTGATAGAGAAGTAAATTTTTTAAATAGCTGCACTAATTTTAAAGAAGGGATAATACGAAAAGCATCTTTTAATATTTTGGTCTTTTTATTAATATTAAGCTTATCATTTAAATTAAAGTAAAATTCTAGTAATTCATCGTTATAAAAATTTAAATCTATAGCTGTTTCCAAATAATCTATAGCATTAGCCGTATTATTACTTTCTACTTCTTGCTTTGTTGCTAATAAATAATACTCAGCAATTTCCGGCATAGACTCATGTTTATGAAATTTTGCGAGCTTATTTGTTATAAAAATAAATTTCGTCCATAGAGAAAGTCTAGCATAACAACGCATTAAAGTAATTAAATTGTCACTATCAAGTTCATTGAAATTATAAGCCTTTGTTGCGTAATTTTCTGCTTTCTCATACAAAGATTTATCATAATAAAGTTTTGCTAGGTTTTTGCTACCGTAAAAAACAAATTCTTTAGATGTAATAAGTTTTTGAAAATAGGAAATTTTTCTATCTACATCCTCTTCAGTTACGGCTAAGATTAAATTATGGAATTCTTGTGAATCTTTTAGATCTTCAGAAGATAAATTTTTGCGGGCAATAGAAGCAGATTTAGCTTTATTACTCATAATATATTCGGCAAAAGCTAAAATTAAAGTATATCTATCATGATTAACTTTTCGTTTATTAAAAATATTATGTATTTTAGACGGTAAATCGATAATTAATATTAGAAATCTAATGACAATAAAACAAGAAATTAGTAATAATAACCCTAAAATAAGACTAAAGAACAAAGTAGTCTCAATATTATAATCGTATAAACTAATAAAAACTTTGGAATCAAAGCTCTCTATTAAAGTAAACCCGAAATAAAGTAGTAAAAAAGTAGTACATATTAATAATAACCTAAACATCTTTATTTACAAACTCCTGCATAAATTTTTCTGAATAAAGAAAATCGATTAGATAGTTTAATTTCTCTAAAATTAGAGCTTTATCTTGTTCTTTTATTATCGTAGCAGAAGGTTTTTTCTCAATTTTGATAAATTTCTCCAACCATTTATGGTTGGTAGGAAAAATTACTTCCGTACTACTTGATTTCGAGAAAAGATAATTATTATTATATGCTTCTAAGTTATTTAAAATATTCTTTATATCTAGAGGTAACCAATTGAAATATAAGGTTTTTAGTTCTTTGCTATAATCCTTATCTTGCATAAAATTATATATTAATAGATTTACATTTAATAAGTAATTAATATAGTCAATTGATCCCCATCCGCCTATATCGTCACTCGTTGTTCTCCTATTAGTCATAGGTTTTGCTTCTTGCTCTTTATCTCTGGATGAGGCTGAAATAGTTTCTAGTTTCTGTTCAGGCGGTGCTTCAGGGAACTTTAAAGAACTTACGTAATTTAAAAGCGACTTAGTAGATAATAGAGGGGCTGCTTCCTTTTCTTCTGCGGTATTTTCTTTATTTTCTACTGCTTGATCAGAAATTTGACTTAAATCTTTATTTTCACTTTTAAACAGTTTTAAAATATCGGCTCTATTATGATAAAAAGTAAAAGAAGATAAGACAAATATTACTATTGCTATAAAAAAGATATTTTTGCTTTTAAATAAACTATCAAATTTTTGCATTTTCGGATAATAACTTGATTATATCGTTAGGGTTTTGATCATCACAATAAATCACATTTTTTATAAAAGTTCTAACTATATTTGCGACTTTCAAACTTATAGCTACAACTAAACTATCTTGTAAATATTCTAGTAAATTATTTTGAAGTAATAATCTTAAAAAAGTTTTAGCACTATTCTGAGAATAAAGTAAAATAAAGTCAATATTGTTTTTAAATTCTTTTATAATTGATAACGGTAGCTCGTCCAAATATTCTACATTATAAATGATATGTCTAGCTATTTTATTAGGCAAATCTTTAGTAATTTCATTTGAAGATAAATATATAGTCTGCTCATATAAATCAGGAGGAAAATGTTTAATCAAATCTTCCACGTTTTTAGCAGTATAAATTACTTTCTTGCCTAATAATCGTTTTGACTTACTACCTACTACCCAAATATCTTGTTTTAAGTTATAACCGGCTAAGATATTTGCTGCGTATTTACTAGTAATTATTATATTTGAGTAATTATCTAAAATATCAATATTAAAATCTAATGTTTCATATTTAATTAAAGGACAATGAATATAACGTAAATCTAAATTATATTTACTTATTTCTTTTATAGTTTCATTATTTTCTTCAATATTTCTAGTTAATAAAACCGATTTCATACAATATTTGTACCCCAATATAAAAAGCAACTGCCCAAATAATAATAGCAGCTATTTTATTAATTATGGTTAAAATCATACTACTTTTATTTAGCTTTCTGATATTATAACCTGCAACTGCCAAAGAAAAAAAACCATACCCAAGATAATAAATATACAAGTTAAGGTAAACATAATTTCGTTATACTTTAAGGAAGTGTTGAGAGATAAGGAATTAAGCAGAGAATTACAGGAAGAATATTTTTTTGGAAAAATTTGTGTTTAAATTTAAGATAAATTTTGGTCAGTATATACAAAATTAGTAGAAATTTTGTTACTATCTATGCGTTATCTATGATAATATTTATCAAGGTCAAAATTCTTATCTTGCATGTTATTTTTCTTTACAGCACAAAGATGCACTCCTTTCCTAGTGGCTGCATCTTTGACAGGCTTTGTACAATATGCTTTATCTACATATGTAGCACCGGAGTGTGGCATAACATGTTTAAAACCTTTGCTATCAGTAACATTTGCAGGGGTAACTGCAACCTTATTAATCATCCCTGATTGAATATCAACACTAACATGTTTTTTATAACCATACCAAAAATTATTACCTCCTTTACAACCAATTTTAGCTCGTTTATCATTTGCAACTTTAGACAAACTCTTATTATTGAGCTTGTCATATTTTTGCTTCCTCAACTCATCACGTTCTTCCCAAAGACTAGCTTTTGAGATTAAATGAGAGGTATCCACAAAAGTAAATACCTC